>NZ_JBIMEV010000015.1:0-91810 GCF_051262595.1 Salipaludibacillus sp. CF4.18 | reverse complement strand
TTTAACATGGCTTGTCCTAAACAGAACAGTTTAGGGCAAGTTTTTTGTTGGCTTTTGGCAGGGAATAACTTGGATTTATTCCAATATTTTTGCGAATGGTTTAAATATTTCTCCCACTAGGTTTGTTGGGCTAGGGGTATCTGGAAAATAGATAAGCATGACCGATTAGCAAAAACCAATGAAAGTAACCCAGATAAATGCTTTTTTTTCCTTTTTTTCTTTTCTATCTATTTTGGGCCATTCAATTACAGTCATGCACATAATCAGAATAATTATTAGTAATACAAATAGTATTTCCAACGTTAATGTTCCTTTCTTTATTTAATGGATAAGATTTTCTTCACAAGAGTGCTATTTATATGAGATGGTACACTATTAATAAGCTATGGAGAGCATCGGATTGAACCGAAAATACTTGAGACTCCAATGATTTTCTCTCATTCAGCTACCACCAGTCTCTAATCCTATTCTTCTTACATAAACTTTCATATCATACTCTACTTCAATACTAGCTATAAACTTGTTCCAGTCGTCTTTATGTTTAGCCCATTCATGAGGATACTTCCTACGGAAGACTTCTCCGAATCCTAACACATCTGTTTTCATTTCCTTTTGTACTTTTTTTGCTGTAGCTTCCATGATATTTTGTATATCATCTTCCAACACTTTTTCCACTGAACGAAGCGTATCTACTTTACTTAAATCCAAGTCTGTTGTATTTTGGATAACATCATCTTCGCATATCACGTTGATTGTTATTTTCCATTTCCCATTTTTAATTTCAGGAATTAATTCCGTTTCAGCCTTAATGATTAAAGCTGAAATAAACCCATCTTCCTCATCTGGTTTAATCGTAATAGTACCGAGGTCAATGTCATTTTTAAACCAAAGTAAACCTCTTGTGAGTGAAATATCTATCATGTCATGCATCTTATTTCCTTTAAAAATAGCTGTAAGAATTGGTTTTTTTCTTCAGCACCACCTGAAATATTTTTTGCTTTATTTGTTGTGACAAAAACGCGGTCTCGTAGACGTGCTTCTGAAAATGGAAAAAATAAACTAGTTCATCTTTAATTCCTTTTTCTCGTACAAGTTGTTCACTGAAAACAACGACTTGGTTATGTCCAAAAAAAATTCTTATTGGAAACTTCCTTTGTAAATGCGATATCGCCTCTGCCGTCGTTTTTCCTGTTGCCGATTGTACAAATGTTTGCTGCTCTCCTTCTCCATCACCCTCCTCTTCCGGTATTTTCGCTTCAATAGAAACCTCTATTTCTTCTTCATCGTGATAATCCAATCCAGTTGCTACCACGATCATTATTTCATTTATCTCTTCACGATCCCAACTGCTGCTCCAACTTGCTTAGGTAGACGTAGCCCTGCTTCAAGTAGTACTTCGAACATCATCTCCATCAATAGCGCTTCAATGAGAACAGGAAAAGGAACCGCCTCCCTCGTGTTTGCGATACTGATGGCGAGGATTGTAGGGTAACATTTCTGATGGATGGAAAGAACGGTAATATACATTGGAAGAAATAAAGTGGCTCTTTACATTACTACTATCAGTCTTTTTAACCAAAGTTTGGAATATTACTCCAAAGGGTGCGGAATTCATGGCCACCCATGTAAAAAATCCTCCACACAGCATCGTCATAATAATTGTTTGGTAAACAAATTAACTTTTTAGTGTAGGAAATAGTTTATTTATCTGTACTTCTTTATATTTATAAGCTCTGGGTGGCATACCATAAAACTTTTTAAAAACCTTTAGAAAATAACTTTTGCTATCAAAACCGAGATCAAATGAAATCTGGTCGATCGTTTTTCCTGTGATATCTAACATTTCTTTAGCTCGTTCCATTTTAACTCTAGTTACATACTCAACAAAACTCTCTCCAGTGACCTTTTTAAAGAGTCGACTAAAATAGCTAGGATTCAAGTGTAAGTAATTAGCAACATCACTTAATGTTATTTTTTGATTAATACGAGTTAAGACGAACTTTTGCGCTTTTACTACCTCACTATTGTGGGGGAGTTTATGAATACTTTCTAGATGCGACATTAAAAGTTTACAAGTATTAAAAATCATCTCTTCAAGTTGCTCAAAAGTTTCCAGCTGATCGACTATTTTATCTGTCATTGTAATAAAGTTTTTATCTTCAAGATTTGCAAGTGCTTGTATGTTTAGTTTAATATCTAAAATAAATTTTATAGCCCAGTCTTGAACAATTGGTGGCTGATGCCTTTTTTGCTTTAATTTTGATAATTGCTCTTTCAGATAGACTTCAACTTGTTGTTCATCTTCTTGGATCATTAATTTAGTAGTTTCTTGGACAATTTTCATATAGTTTTGAGCTGCTGGTTGATCACAAAGCGTTTCCATCTTCAAGTACTGAATGGAACAATTAGAATAATAAAAGCGCTGTACTTCATTGTGCAATAGCTCTCGCATTGATTCAACTAGCCCTTTGCGCAATGGACTTCTCTTACCAATAACGGATGTAATTGTTATTTTTAAGTAACTCTCTAATTTGATGTGAATTTCACGTAGAGCCCGTTCAATCATTGGATCCACTTCATTAACTTGGTTATCATGTGGAAAAATAATATAAAACTTTTGCTTTAAATAAAATATCTGTACATCTTTCTGGATTTTTTTTAATGTTTCACTAATAATATTATCTATACTAAATTGGAGTAATGGTTCTTTCTCAAATTTTGTGATTGCATCTGCATGTTTGTCAATGAAACATAAAATGGGTGTATAGTGCTCACTGGAAAATTTCATGCCAAGGAGTTCCCCTTGTTCTCGCAACCATACATCGTCATTTGCATATTTATCTTCCATTAACTTTTCGATGAATTGAGTTTTTAGCTTCATGTTATTTTGTTTCAAAAAGTATTCAATTTTATTCGTTTTATTAACAGTTTGCCGCTTTTTATCAATAGTCACTTTTAATCGTTTGAGTAGGTCAACAATATTTTCCTGATCCATTGATTCTTTTAAAATGTAATCAAATACTTCCAATTTTAGCGCTTGCTGAGCATAATAAAATTCGTCATGACATGACAAAATTATTTTAAACGTATCCATATCATTTTTTCTTAATAACGAAATTAATTCAATGCCATTTAAACGTGGCATCCCGATATCTGTTATCAATACATCGTAAGGATGTTGCTTCAAGTGTTCATATGCCACAACACTATCCTTAAATGACCCTAAAACTTCAAAACCATATTGATTCCATGGTATCATTTTCTCCATAAATTCAAGTACGAGTACATCATCATCTACCAATGCCACTTTGTACACTAATATCATTCCTCCTACTTCCTAGGGATATGAAAAGTATATACTGTTCCTCTTCCTAACTGACTAGAGAGCTTCATTTGAAATGCTTCTCCATAAATGATTCGCATACGCTGATAAACATTTTGCAAGCCAATCCCATTAAAAGAGTAATGATTTTTGGAGCTATCCGATGCAGATTCAAAAAATCTCGCTTCCACTTCCTGCATTATTTCTTGATTCATACCTGGTCCATTATCGCTTACTTTTATCGTTAAATTATTAGCTTTGTCCAATACAGCTGAGATTGTAACCTTCCCCTTTATTTCATTATATCCATGAGTAATAGCGTTTTCAATAACTGGTTGTAAGAAGAATCTTGGCACTTCTTCTTTGCCAGCATTTGGTTCAATTTCTAATTCCAGTACTACATAATGCCCGTGCCTAAAATTCATCAACTTTACATAGTGTTGAATAATATCAATTTCTTCCTGTAATGAAATAAACGCATTATTTCTGTTTATCGTCATGCGTAGTAGGGAGGATAGAGACTGAATTAATTTTGCGCTGTCTTTGTCACCATTCATTGAAATATTCAATCGAATTGCGTTTAACACATTAAATAGGAAATGTGGATTTATTTGCGCTTGTAACATTTCTAGTTCTGCGGAACGTTTACCTTCTTCTTGTATTTTAATCTCTTTAATTTTATTTTCTATTGTATCTAACATAAGGTCAAATGACTGGCCAAGCTTTGCAACATCGTTATTACCAATTACATCTGCTCTAACCTGTAAATTCCCTTTTTCCACTTCCCTTGTTACATGGCTTAATCTCGTTAGTGGCTTTGTTGTTTCTCTTATTAATACAATCAGCGCTATTAAGAACAAAAGTAGGAATGTACCTTGAATAATAATTGTCGTTCTAGTTACTAGATTAATATTTCCAATTGTTTTTTTATACGGAACGAGACTAACTAACTTCCAATCATTATAAGCTACAGGGTACGTTACCAATAAATGGTTTGTATCGTTATATTCTACGATTTGATATGATTTATCTTTAGATAAATCATAAGTAAGTTCTTCTCCTATTTCATCGGTAACAACACTTGAAAAAATGACACCATCTTTATCTGTTAAGTAAAACTTTTGCTCCATTTCGTTAGAAAAATTCCGGAAAATATTACTAATATCTGATTCATGAAAACTAATGATCACATTTGCTTGTACTTGATTTGATTGTTTAATTGAACGCCCAATACTAGATAAATAAGGTTCGCTGTCCACATCTGATTGAATATAAGTGGGATGTGTACCTATCCAATACGTCTCATAAAAGGTCAATTCACTTAGTCCATCGAACCATGGTTCATTATAAAAGGTTAATGGGTCATATTCAGATGCAGGATAGTTCATATAATATAACTCATCATTTAGTAGAATAGTAATGTAGGAGGGTCCAAGTAAATCTGTAACACCTTCTAAATAGTTGGTAATCTTGATATTATGCAAAGCTATCTTTTGGCTTACGTTTGGGGAATCTTGGTCAATTAATTGATATGATTTTAATAATTTATTAAATTCTGTATCAAATTGAACAAAATTCGATATATACATTAATTCATCCAATGAATTTATTAAACTCATTTCTATCATTCGTAAAGAATCTTCTGATTGCTTTACTGCTCTTTTCTCCAATACATCTTTCGTAAAATAATTCGATACAACATACGTCATTGCCCAAGGTAATAAAATACATAAAACAACGGCAATTATTAAACGATAACGTAACGAGATATTATTTAACCGTTTGATGTAGTTAATCATATCACTATTCACCTACTAAAATATATTTAAAGTGCGTGTTCAAAAAGTTGCCAAATTAGAAGAATTTAGGTCCTAGGCTGCTTAACTACGTAGGCTATTATTACGTCAGTAGCAAATAAGCAAGCCAAGAGATTCGACGCTTACCATATACCAATAGTTTACTAGCAAAAAAAATAATGCAGGGAGAATGACTGCTTCTCCCTACATTATATCATGCTTATTTTTGTTAGATATTATTGGTTTGCATCGATTACTGCTTGCGCTCTTTCCTCAATATTTTCCATTGTTGTATCAATGTCTTGTTCATCTAATAGATACATCTCTACTTCGGCATCAAATTCCGTTAAAACTTCTGTAATATAACTTTCTGGTGCAAACGTTTTAGTTGGATTAGAAACATCTAATGTGTGCTCCAGTGATTCCATATGAACTGCTTCAGGATTTGTCGTACCACTAGCCAAAGTTTCCAATATAATTGAAAGCTCAGCTTCCTTCCAGGATGGTACCCAAATCCCTTGTTCAGAAATCCCTTCTGTAGACAGCCAACGCATAAAGTCATAGGCTTCTTGCTTGTACTCTGAGGATTCCGCAATGCCAATTAAGTCGCCACCCATAACTGTATAAACTTCACTGTCTGGTTCATTTTTCGGCCATGGAGCCCATGCGATTTCAAAATCAGGTGTAAAGTTCCCCCACTCTGTAATCATAAAACTTGCAATAGGTATCATGCTTGCTTCCCCAGTAAAGAATTGCTGGCGGTAATCTAATTTTTGGGATAGAATTTCTGCATATGGAACAGATGATTGATCTTCTTGCTCTAACTGATAACGTAATTCTAACGACTCTCTAAGTAATGGATTATCAGCATTAGATGTTCCGTCTTCATTTAAAATAACTGTACTACCCTCTGTATTACCCATCAACTTTAGGGACGATTGGAAATTATGCCATGTGTGCAAATAAGAGCCATAATGTTCATCTGTCGTCATCGCTTTTGCGTATTCCCGGTAGTCTTCCCAAGTCCAATCTGTCGGAATCTCTAATCCGGCTTCATCTAAATGGGCTTTATTTAGCATGACTAAGTTAGTTACGTTCTTCATTGGTAAACCATAGTATTCCCCGTCCACTGGTCCGTAAGAATTATTATAATCTTCATCGATATCGATTCCTTCTTCTTCCATAAATGAGTCGATAGGTGACAATAAACCGGCATCGATCCGTTTTACGAGATCATTTACATTATTAAACATAATAATATCCATATCTTCTCCTGCTGATGCAAACAAGTCAAGTTGCTTAAAATAATCCAATGAATTCATATTGTCCACTAATGGTATAGATTCAATTTCCACACCTGGATTTTCTGCTTCATATTTTTCAATAACAGGTTCCCATTTACCATTATCTTCATTAATCCAATGAATAAATTTTAGTGTAACTACTTCATCACCACTACTTTCACTTGAAGAATCATCAGTCGATGAACTGTCTGAATCACTAGATGATTCATCGCTACCAGAACAAGCCACTAGACTAAAGGTAGTTATCAAAACAAGTAACCATACTAAACCCCATTTTTTCATCATTTCTTTTTCCCCCTTATAATAATTAATTTATGGTAAATTTAACTTCACACTTTTAAGTAAAGTCAAGTTATCCCCTTAATCCTCTGGCAAAGTCTATACACTATTCATTTAGTTATTAACCTTTTACTCCACCGAGTTGAATCCCTTCAATCACGTGCTTTTGACCAATAATAAAGATAATAAGTAGTGGTATGATCGCAGACACAGATGCTGCCATCATTAGTGAGTAAATGCTACCATGTTCATCAGCAAAGCTTTGTACACCTAACTGTATCGTATATAATGACTCTGTTCTTAAGAAGATTAATGGATACTGAAAGTCATTCCAAGTCCAAATGAATCGTAATATTGCATATGTTGCAATTGCAGGCCGAACTAGTGGTAATGCAATCCGGTAGAAAATTGTAAAATGTCCTGCGCCATCCATTCGAGCAGACTCAATAATCTCATTACTAATACCTAAATAAAACTGACGTAGCATAAAGGTCCCAAACACACTAAAGCTATTTAGCAAAATTAGTCCAGTGTGAGTATCGTATAGACCAAGCCACTTATAAAGTAAAAACTGCGTGACCAACAAGGTTTGTGGTGGAATCATGAATGTTGCAAGCACAATGATGAATAGTACATCTCTGCCTTTAAAATTAATTTTTGCAAAACCATATGCAGCTAAACCAGATATTGTCACTGATACAAGTGTTGTTAACACAGTTACTTTTATCGAATTCCAATACAGTAGTAAAAAAGGCATTGATCCTGTCCAAACTTCTTTATAGTTTGTTACAGCATTCCACGATTCTGGTATCCATTGAATCGGAAAAATTAGCACTTCTTCTTCTATTTTTAGTGATGCAGAGATCATCCAAATAAACGGCATTAAAAAGACTAAGCCAAGAATTAACATGATTATTGTCATAATAATTTTTCTAGTGTCTAAACGTTCTATCACAGTAATTCCTCCTCTCAACTTAGTAATTCACCCATTTTTTCTGACCAAGAAACTGAAAATACGTAATAATTAAAACGATAACAAACAGTACAAGCGCAACTGACGAAGCATAACCTGTTTTCAATTCTAAAAATGCCTGCTGATACAGATACACAACTGGTGTAATGGTTGAATTAGCTGGACCACCATTAGTTAGTACAATAATCAGATCGAAAACTTTAAAACTAGAAATGGTTCCAGTTACTAATAGTAAAAAAGTTGTTGGCGATACTAACGGAATTGTAATCTTTAAAAACTGATACCAAGCCGAAGCACCATCAATTTGCGCAGCTTCATAAAGTTCCTTTGGAATACTTTGTAAGCCAGCCAGGTAAATAATTAAGTTAAAACCAATACTTGTCCAAATCATTATGAGCATAACGGAAGGTAATGAAAAAGCAACACTAGCAATCCAGCCTGGAGGATTTTCGACTCCTATTGCCATTAAAAATTGATTAATTGGGCCGTCTGTTGGATGAAATAACACTTGAAATACAACTGCCACCGCAACAATACTGGAAATAAACGGCATAAAGTATATGACTTTAAAAAAGTCTTTGAAGTAAACATACTTATTAATAATTACCGCTAGTGATAAAGAAATAAATAATGTGACTGGTATCGCTAGTAAAATGATAAAATTATTTATTAAAGATTTCTGGAAAAGTGGATTTGTAAACAACTTTTGAAAATTTTCAAATCCAACAAAACTTGCATTGCGATATCCCGAAACAAAATTCCAATCTGTAAAGCTTAATACGAGTGAGGATATAATTGGAAACAAGACTAATAAGGAAGTTCCAAGAAACATAGGAGCTATAAAAATATAACCAGATAAATTTTCTTTCCACCCACTAAATGGATCACCATTTCTTTTCTTTCTTTTCTTTTGTGGGGATATTGGTTGGTTTTTTATCCCTGTTTGCATGTTGTTCACCTCTTTTTCTTAATTGGTGTTCTCATTGTATAAAAGGAAAACGCTTTCAACAATGTACTATCTTTACTAATTCGAGAATATTTTTACTACTTAGTCAAGAACCTAAATCACATGAAAATATCATGGTATATTAAATTGACGAAGATTATAAAGAGTAATGGAATCGCTTCTTTCTTTATCAGCAAATAATTTTATTTAGGGAGGATTAGACATGCAATTAGATGTTTTTTCTGGAATAATCTATCAATTTTGCACTTGGTTTGCTCGACTTGCTTACATCAACCTACTGTGGATATTTTTTTCAATTGTTGGACTGTTTATATTTGGTTTCTTTCCTGCAACAATTGCAATGTTTGCAACATTACGACAATTTCTAAATAAAAATCATTCACCAGTCTTTAAAACTTTTTGGAAGTATTATAAGAAAGAATTTGTTTTTTCAAATAAACTAGGGCTTATTATTGTAATAATATCTTTCTTTTTCTACCTTAATATTACTTTCTTGCAAACTAACATCGGAGTGTTACATCTACTTTATTATCCAATGATCTTGCTTAGCTTGCTATTTGTACTATCAGTTTGTTATTTATTTGCTTGCTGCGTCCATTTCAACCAAAACATAGGTATTTTATTGAAAAATGCTGTTCTAATTATGGTTTATAATCCATTACCGAACCTGTTTATCATTTTTGGTTCTACAGCTGTTTATTACGCAATTGTTTATATCCCTGGTATCAGTTTCTTTTATAGCGGTAGTCTAATCGCACTTGTCATCCTATCTTCAGCGACATTTGCATTTAATAAAGTGGAACACGATCAAAATCAACTTTTAATGTCCTAAAGATCGAGCATCTAACCATCATCAGATCTTTCATTAACATTTTTTAGAAAAAGCCAATCAATAAATATTGATTGGCTTTTTCTTTATTATTGGTTTCCTTTTTAATCCACTCTGCAACTTGAACAACACGTTTTGCTTGATATTTTGCAGCTTCTTCTAAATCTTCTTGCATTTTCCCATCTTGACCGACTGTGACACTTACTCCGTATGGACCTTTGTTATAATGGCTCCAATTAATATAAGTGATTAATGTGGAAATAATTCGAGTTCCTATCCCTAAAATTAATGCGATGCCTCCGACCATTTCAATTGTCGCAACAATGTAAGCGAGAAAACCTAGTATATCAATACTATCAAACCAACCTGCTGTATTTTCGATTCCTCCTAGAAACTTATCAGACCCGTGAGCCGGATTCACATTAGAAATTATTCATCCGTAGAAAATTTATATTTTCAGTATAATTATCATTTACGAAACCACCGTGACGCAGCCTCAACTTCTTCAGTAGCCTTTTTTACATTCACAAAAAAGAAAACACAACCTCTGAAATAGAAGTAATGCTCTTTTAACCAACCTAGTTTAAAGTAGTTGTGTTTCCATTTTCATCTTTTCCTTTTAAAATGACATTATCAAGAGAATATGCGTTTGTACCATTAATCGCAATAAATACTGCCATTGCCAAAAATGCTAGATCCAGTTCGTAGCCTGCCATTTGGCCATTTCCTAAAAAGCCAACATCTAGTTTTACTTTTACAATGGCCCCAACCATGATTAGTGCTATCAAACCAGACACAACTCTGCTAAACAAACCAAGAATTAACGCAATTCCACCAAGGAGTTCCACTAATCCAACGCCATACGCTAAAAATCCTGGTAAACCAATACTTTCAAACCAGCCAACTGTATTCTCAATTCCACCTTGAAATTTATCTAATCCATGAATAAAGAATGTTAAACCTAATACAACTCTTAGAATGAACGTACCAATTTCGTATTTTTTTATCATTTTAATTTCCTCCAAATATGTTTTATTATTAGACCATTTCATTTAAACTTACTTACTCGATTATCCAAATTGCCAAACACTATGACTAAGATTGCCATATCGATAACTTCGGTGTAATAATTTTGCACTCTTTTCATCGTCTGCAGCGCCCATGGCATAAAATATGGGAATAAAGTGTTCCCTGCCATAAGATGGTACGGCAAGTTCAGCACTTGGAGCTAAAGATTGATAGTTAAAAAGGTCATCTAAATTCCAATTTTTTAAGCGATCTTCTAACCATGCATCAAACTCTAGCGCCCATTGATCAATCGTTCCACCCTCGCTCCCCATTTTTACTGCTCCTAAGTTATGAACCGTTCCTCCACTAGCAATAATCAACATGTCTTGTTTTCTTAATTCTAGTAGAGACTTTCCAATGTGATATTGCTCCATTGGTGTGAGGTTTGGGTTTATAGACATTGAAATAACCGGGATATCAGCATTTGGATACATCATTCTAAGAACGACCCAAGCCCCATGGTCTAAACCACGTTTTGTATCTACACTATAAGGTATACCTTGTGATACAAAGCATTCTTCTATTTCCTTTGTAACGGAGGTATCCCCATTCGCTGAATACTTGATACGATATAATGCCTCTGGAAAACCACCAAAATCATACATAGTTTCAAATTCATCTACTTTACTTACATTTTGAGTACGTGATTCCCAGTGCGCTGAAAACAATACAATCGCTTTTGGATTTGACCATTTCGTACCTAATTGCTCCAAAAACTGTGTATACTCGTTATTTTCAATTGCTAATAACGGTGCTCCGTGTGCAACAAATAATGAAGGTACCATTATTTTTTCCTCCTTTAGTATTTATTATTTAGCTAAATCTGCAAGCAGCCAATTCGTAAAATCTTGTTGATTTTCTATGGAAACGGTATGTCCTTCTGAATAGGTTTTAAAGGTTACCTGTGCATAAAGGCTTTCAAAGTATTCCTTACTTTCTACTCCCCACTCATAAGGCAGAATGTTATCACATTCACCATGCGAGATAAACAACGAAATCTGATTGACTGGTTTAGTATTATATTCGGCTTTGACAAAGCTTGGTATATACCCGCTAAGGGCTACAATTCCTTTCATTCGATTCCCTAATGTAAGCCCAAGCGTCATAGATACAATCGCACCTTGACTAAATCCAAGTAGGTACAAATGGTCACTATCCACGTTATACTGTTCCACTGCATAATCAATAAAGCTAGTAAGCTGATTGATTCCATTGTCAAACACTTCTCTATGTGGCTTCCCGTATCCTTGAATTGTAAAATAAGCATAGCCAGGAGGGTGTGATAAATGACCACGAACACTAAAAATATAGAACGTATCTTTTAATCCTTCTAATAAGGAAAACATATCTTGTTCATTACTACCGATCCCATGCATGACAAATAAAGCTGGGTATTTCTTATTTGGCTCCATATGTGATGGTTTTTGTAGTTCATAAATCATTGGTGAATTCATTCTTATCATCCCTTCATCATATTGTCTTCTCTATAGCAAAGCAGGTTTATCAAAAGCAGTTCCTCTATATCAAAAAGGTAAAATTTAAATAGAGATAAAATGTTTGTATAGGAATACAAAAAGCTCAAAAAAATATGCATCGCCTTTGTTCTCCAATATGAATATTTGTTACTTACAGGATAACAATATCAAATGTAGATTGTCAACAGATTTTTTGTTAATATATAAATATGTTTCTTATTAGTAAACTTATGAGGTGATTAGTTTGGATATAGGTACTAAAATTCGCGCAATTCGAAACCGGAAAAAAATTACCATTGCACAAATGTGTGAAGGAACTGGACTTTCAAAAGGCTTCATTAGCAACGTGGAAAACAATAACACTTCACCTTCCATAAGCACATTAAGTACAATAGCTTCGTTTCTTGGAATTCCCCTACCGTACTTACTTTTGGAAAAAAAACAAAATATGCGTGTCGTCCGAAATGACACAAGATCAAAATCAACGTTTAATGGTCTAAAGATCGAGCATCTAACCTCTAAGGGAGGTTTAAGAATGATGATTGTAGAGTTTCCCCCTGGAGCAACAATAGGAGAGCCCCATGCTCATGAGGGGGAAGAATGTCATCTAGTAATGGAAGGGAAAATCTTAGCTGAACAAGGGGAAGACTCTGTAATTGTTGAAGCAGGTGATTCCTTTAGCTGGAATGCAAGTGTCCCACATTTTGTAAAAAACGTTGGAAATAAGAAAGCTGTGGTATTAATCTCCATTTATTCAGATACTGAGTTACACGATTTATTATAGGAGTCAACTTTCATATCAATAAAAATCTAGTTTATTCAATTGGCTGTAATACCCGTAGCTATTGAAGTATGGTCATTGACAAGAAATATAGGAATGAAAAAACACCCGAACGTTTGATATAGTTGATTTGTTGAGAATTACATAGCTATACAGAAGAGGTGCTTCCTATATGATATCGAATAATGACCAACAAGCGACTACCAAATGAACATACAGCCACATAGTATAACAAAGTCTTTCGGTTTTTCACTCCTGTTGGACAGAAAGGCACCGCGGGTATGTAACCAAGAATGAGTATTTATGAGGGGGAGGACAAAGGCGTCTCGACACCAACCAACAGTCCCACGAGCTGAAATAAGGACGAAACCGGCAGGGAGGAAGCCCCGTGTTCGGGGCCCAATAGAAATAACGAAATGTGATAGCACGAAGACTGTTCACCGCATAGCTTAGTCAAAAGGGAACCACAATTCCAACCGACAATCGTCAAGGTCTCTGCTCCAACGACCGACTTCGATGCTGTATGCATCATAATGCTTGTATGAGAGATCCTTAGGTTATCGTTGTGGTGACTTCCTATGGGTCTCTCTTTTTTCTTTAACTTCTGAGGACAGTATACCTTTCAGATTTTGGTCAGCAATACTATCAGCAATAGGACAGAATTATATAGCATTAACACTGAATGATTAGACAAATAAGAGAGTAGTGGTGTGGTCATCTCACTTTAGAAGCAATGCATCAAAGTCGATAACTCTCGCACTAATTTTTTCAAGTAGATTTATGTCATGGCTTATAGCAAGTACTCCAATCTTACGATGTTGAACTTGGTCCATTATAACATTCCATAAATTCGCTTGCGTCACCGTATCTAACATCGAACTTATTTCATCTGCGATTATATAACGAGTGGAAGGACCCAGTGCCCTTGCGATACATATTCGTTGCAGTTCCCCACTCGACAATTCACTAGGCATACGCCTAAGCCACGTCTTTTTGATTTCCAGAGACCGGAGAATGTCATCCTCTAGTTGTCCAGCCTCATTAAGAGTTTGCTCAAGAATCCATTTTGGATTAACTACTTTTTCCGGATGCTGCCATATTAATTGAACCGGATTTATGCCACTTATCGGCGCTTTGCTACCATCTACTATTACATCACCTTCTTCCGCCCTGAGATATCCTGCCATAATTTTGGCAAGGCTTGTTTTACCTGCCCCACTCACTCCAAACATACCCACAATCTCACCAGGATTTACAGTTATATTGACTTGCCTCATGAGCCAAGGATGACTACCGAACCGAAAACCGACTCCCTCTGCTTTAAGCATGATAGCACTTCACCATCCCGCCAGTCATTGTCCTTGACTCTGGTTCTTCTTCAGAACAAACGGAGGTAGCATAGGGACACCGTGGTTCGAAAAGACACCCTTTTTCCAGTTCAGCAATAAATGGTTGGGATCCCGCAAGAGGGGTGAAACCATTCTGTGGTAAAGCATTCCATAACGCTTTCGTATAAGGATGACGAAGGGACTTGCCACTCCCAGAAAAGTCTTCTGTACTAGCAACTTCAACACATGTACCTGCATAAAAGATAGCAACTTTATCAGCAATTTTCTTTGCTATATTTATATCGTGAGTAATAAACAGTATCCCTCTTCCTTCATTTGCTAGATCCCGAATAAAGTTCATTGTCTCTTGCAACGAGTGTTCATCCATGCCAGGCGTTAGCTCGTCCGCAATAATTAACTGTGCACCGCTAACCATAGCGGTTGAAGCAAGAACTCTTCTGGCCATGCCTCCTGATAATTGAAAAGGATAGTAATTCTCAACCTTGGAGTTTAACCGGAATTTACGAAAGATATTTCTTTGAATATACTTTTTATTTTTTTCTTTAATTGATGCTCGAACTTGTTTTCCAATTTTCATTAATGGATCTAAAGAATTAACAGATTGAGGAACTAATGCAATTTCCTTTCCTCTTAACATTGTTTGGCTTTCTGAATCAAGCGTTACTCCTCGAAAATTAATCGTTCCTGTTACTTCTGCATTTTCAGGAAGTAACCCCATAATTGCATTTGCTAACAAACTTTTTCCTGAACCGCTTGCACCAAGGATGGCATGCACTTCTCCTTGATTTACAGTTATATCAAGTCCACGAATTACCTGTAATTTTGATTCAAGGAGCCCACTTTTATATTCACGGAATGAAATACCCAAATTCTTCACTTCCAGCAGAGCCTGTTCTCCTCCTCTGGTAGTGCTTTTATTGTCATCCCTCTTAGTTTCAACTCCAGATAAGCTTTTATAGAGTTTCATCCTATCCCTTCTTTCTATTATCTTTTAGCATGAAATGGGTCAATAAGCCTTCTGATATTTTGGCCAAGAAAATCAAATAACCCAACCATAATTAATAATAATAATCCAGGAAAAAAAGCAAGCCACCACATACCAGTGGAAAGATATTTCATAGACTCTGACAGAATAATCCCAATAGCTGGTTTTTCGGCAGACAAGCCAAATCCTAGAAAGGTAATAGCTGCCTCGTGTAATATAGCATGAGGAAATAGTAGAATAAAGCCGACTAAAATTTGCGGTACCAAGTGTGGGAGGAAGTGATGATAGGCAATCCACATTCTAGATTTGCCTAATTGCCGCGATACTTCTACGTATTCCTCATGGCGAACTTGTAATAATTCTGAGCGAAGAACACGGGCCAAGCTCGGCCAATGAGTTAACGCTATACCTATGATGACTCCTTTAAATCCTCCCCCCATTACAAAAGAAATCAATATTAGTGTGACAAGGTGAGGAATACTGAGAAAAAGATCTGTCAACCAGCTGACAATAATGTCGGCAGCTTTATTCCAGCTTGCTAAAAAACTGATGATCACGGCAATCACTGTACTTATCAGAGCACCTAGAATTCCTACACCCATGCTTAACGTAAGACCACTTAATGTCCTAGCTAGCATATCTCTCCCCATCCAATCTGTGCCGAACAAGTTCCAGAAAGAAGGGCTTTGATTTCTCATTTCAAAGTTCACATTTAACTTTTCTGATCCGATAAATAAACCAATTATAACGATTCCAATGAGAAGAGACAAACTAATTAATATAGCAGCCAAAGTACGTTGCCTAAGATTCAGGCCAAATAAAAGAGAAGAAGATGTTGTTTTTAAAGACGTCCTGTATTTCATAGTCTTCTTCCTCCACTCCTGATTCGCGGATCTATAAATGTATATAAAAGGTCAGCAATAAGGTTGCCAATAAATACAAATATAGCACTAAATAGTACAATTCCTAGAAGCAAAGGTACATCTCCTGTTAGTCCAGCTTGGACAATGGCTTGTCCAAGTCCAGGGTACGAAAATACCTGTTCCGCAAGGATAGCTCCTCCAAACAACTCGCCGAATGAAGCAAAATGTAGGGAAATTGCCGGAAGAGAAATATTCCTCAAGCCGTGACTCCAAAATAGAGCAAAACCTCTTTCTCCTTTTGCTCTGGCAAACCGTATATACTCACTTTCCAATACTTCGATAAGTTTCTCTCTCGTATGCAATGCAACATTAGCCACACCTACAATACTTAAAGTTAACGCAGGTAAAAATAAATGTTGTAGTCGATCAATTATAGTTACCTCCTCCGTTAAAACACCTGCAGGAGTTCCTAACCCGATCGGAAACCAACCTAACCATACAGAAAATAGCATTAACATGAGTAATCCCAGCCAAAATCCAGGAGTTGATGCAAGAGTAAAGCAATAGCCTTTAATAAATCGATCTAGCCACTTTCCTTGATTCATTCCAGCTAAACTTCCTAAAATTAATCCAAATAATGCAGACATTAACCAAGCTGTCGCCATCAAAGCCAGAGAAGCATAAAAGCGTTCAGCTATCACTTCTGATACTGGACTTCTATAAATGAGCGATGTCCCTAAATCACCTTGCAATAAGGATGTACTCCAATTTATAAACTGCTGTAATTTAGGTTCGTTAAGTCCCCAGTATTCAGATACATTTTCTTGTTGTTCCGGGCTCAGTATCATCATATCCGCTCCAATATATGATTGAACTGGATCTACAGGAGAAAAACTTACTAAGATATAAGAAATCAAACTTATTGCAACTAGCAGTGTTGCCAACCTAATAATTTTTCTAAATATATATATTAGAACGTTTCTTGTTTTCAATATTAACCCATCTTCCCCTAAAGGATTCTAATACCCTTGAAATTCGGATTACTTCCCCACCCAACGCCACTGGGTGATATAATCGGTCACAGGCCAGCCATGACCGTGTGGCTGCACTTTCTGTTCCCCTATATCCAGCCCTTCCCTGACAAAATAGAGATGATCGAGATTTACGAGCCATGCCCAAGGTGCATCTCCCTTTACGCTGAAACCTGTTTCACCATCCCATTGTGCATCTTGCCAGTACTCATTTGCTTCATCCATTGATGTAGCTTCTAGTGCCTGACTCATGTATTGGTCAACTTGTTCATTGGAATAATAGTTAGAATTATACCAACCTTCTCCTTTATATTTACTGCTGTAAAGGAAGTACATTTCAAGAGGATCATGACTTCCCCAACCCATCATGACAGGATGAGAATGTGCGAGATCTTCAAGTTCACTCCAGTTTTCCCCTTCGGTTTGAATATCTATCCCCAATGGTTTCATCATTTCAGCAAAAGCCATGGATAGTGTTTGCCTCACCTCATCATCTGCTGGATACAATAATGTAAAACCAGCAGCCAGACCATCTTTTTCACGAACACCTTCCGCATTCAATTGCCAACCTGCCTCTTCAAGAATTGCTTTGGCTCTTTCCATGTCTGCATCTTCTATCGTTGTATCTGAATTCCACCAAGGTAATTGATCGGCTACGGAATAGGCGGGAGTCCCATACCCCTCTAAAACATCATCTACCAATGCCTGTCGGTTTACAGCAAGATTGATTGCTTTTCGTATAGCTGCATCGGCGGTGACATCGTTTCCTATCACTACCCCCTCTTCTGATTCTTCTTCTTTTACATAGGGAAACATAATTCCTCGATTATCAACACTTTCGAGTTCAAGCAAGTCCATACCAGGTACATCTTGATCAGCAAAAGTTGGAGGGACAGAAACAATATCGACTTGACCAGCTTGTGCTGCAGCGAAAGCTGTATCTTCAGACAAAAACAAAAAAGTCAGCCTTTCAAAATGCGGTCGGTCACCATAGTAATAAGGGTTCGCTTCGACAATCAGCTGTTGCCCTTTATCCCACTGGACTATTTGGTAAGGACCTGACCCTAGAGGATTCTCATGATAATCCTCCCCATATGCATGTTTTGGAATGATACCAGTAGAAACTAGCAATGAAACAAATGTAGACTGTGGCTCTTTTAAATTAAATTCAATTGTAGATTTGTCTACCTTCTCTACACTTTCTAAATTACTTAAGTCAACGACTGATCCACTTTCACTTGCTTGTTTAAATGTAAAAATAACATCTTCCACAGTCACCCGCTCTCCATCCGCAAACAAAGCATCTTCCCGTATTTCCACCATCCAAGTCAACCCATCATCATTTATATGATAGTTTTCAGCTAAATCATTTTTAATAGAAAGATCTTTATCACGAGTTAAAAGAGTGCTTTGAAAAAGTGGCGAACCATATCGTCCCCAGCCCGTTGACGGATCAAAACCTTCTTCCGGCTCTCCCCCAACCGCCAAGACTAACTCGTCCGTTTTTGCTTCATGTGATTGATTATCATTTGTCTGGTCATCACTAACATCTGAACAAACACTAACGACAAATAATAATAATAAGTATAGTATGACTTTGCTTTGTTTCATTATATTTACTCCCCCAACATCTCTTTTCCACTATACATTTTATAGTTTATCTTTACATACTACAACTAGAAAAGAACGATTAACCATTCTCATCAAGCAGTTAATCGTTCTTATAGAGGTTGTTCAAAAAGTCCGTAAGAAAAACAGCATAGCCGTCTTTTATAAAATTCAGCGTCATCTTTCGCCACCCCGAGTAGCACCTCTGTAATGCGTGTAGGTGCTGCTGAAAAGGAGGTGGGTTTCAACTTGACACGCGTGGCGTAAAGATAGCTGTCAACTAAAACTTTCATATCTGTTTATAAATGGCTGTCGTATTTCTTCGTTGGCTTGTCCCTCCGCTACTCACGTATTAAAAGTATACGCTTCGGTGCAGGGTACCACGCCGCCTCGACCTACTCCGCTCTTTTTATGCTCCTTTTGAACACGCACTTATATATAAATCTACTATTCTTTAGCTGCTAAATCTGCTGAAACCTTTTCAAACGTTTTATCATCTAGTAAATAACCAAATTTAAAGATTATAAAACAAATGAGACAGGCAATCGCAGGTAATAAAACCATCATTACCATTAAGCCCGTTAAAGTTTCAGGAGTTTGAGCGACATTTGGAACATATCCAATTAATGTCAAGCCCATCCCCGCTGCCCAGCCAGCTACTGCTTGCGATAATTTCCTCATAAAGCTGTACAAAGAATAAGTAGTACCTTCTTGTCTAAACCCAGTCTTCCATTCTCCATAATCTATGACGTCAGAAATGAATGCCCATACAAGAATGTTTGGAATCATAATACCTAGCATACCGATCCATAAAAACAAAAGTACCGTTACAGGAGTTGGTGGCATCATAAATAATGCTCCGAATGCTGCGGCTCCTAATAAAAATCCGAATAGTGTAAGTTTCTTTTTCCCAAACTTTTTTGTCAATTTTGGAATGAATATGACAAGAAGAATGGTGGATGGGATATTTAACATATTATAGATAGGGAATAGCATTTCATTTTCTAAATAATAGGTGAAGAAATAAAGCCCAACAGATTGATTGATTAACATGGCTAACAGAACAAAAAATGACATAAACGAAAGTGCTAAAAATGGACCATTTTTCAATGTACGAGTCAACATCTTTATATTCATTTTTTCAGGTCTTGCAGATGCAACCGGTTTGATTCTTTCTTTTGTATTTCTGAAAGTTAAATAATAAGCAACTAAAGCAAAAACACCTATAATCCCCATGACAAATGGGAATCCAATCTGTTGACTAGGAAATAAGGCAACCATTGGAATGACAAGAACCCCTACAACAAACACTCCTATCATAGACCCTAAACCACGGAAGGATGCAAGTGAAGAGCGATCTACAGGATCTCTGGTCATAACAGATGCTAATGAACCATATGGAATGTTGATAGCTGTATAAGCCATTCCAAATAAAATGTAGGTCACATACGCATAAACTAGTTTCCCTTCATAAGTAAGATCCGGAGTTGAAAATAAAAATACTGCTATGACGACTAACGGAATGCCCCCCCATTTCATATAGGGTCTGAACCTGCCATTTGGATTGTTTCTTCCATATCGATCAACAACCGTACCCATCATAGGATCGGTAAACGCATCCCAGACTCGCGCTACTAGAAAAAGTGTCCCTACAGCCGCCGCACTAATACCAAAAACATCCGTATAAAACACGAGCAAATAGGTTGTAACCATAGAAAATGTTAAGTTATTTGCCGCATCTCCCATTCCGTAGGACATTTTCTCTTTAAGTCCTAACTTATCGTTTTTGTTATTGGACCTGTCTATTTTAACGGTATCGTTTGTTTGTTTAGACGTTTCCATTTTAAAATTCCCCCTCACACTTGAAATCGTTTTCACTTTTACATTATAATAGGAAAAGCATCATTTTTATAAGGATAATTATTGCATAATAAGGATAATAATAACGTCTTCACTTGATAGTATATTGAGATAATATATAAAGGAGCAATTCTCTACCATGGAAGAATCTAACATCATTTCAACAGCTATGCAGATACACCATATTACAAATTTAAATGTTTATATAATTGATTATCGTAATAACTCCGTCTTTTATCACGAAGAGATTACAATCCCCTCTTTCATGCCTGGAAGCAAGCAAGAGGATATCAGTCACTTCCATAAAAATGTTGACTGGGGAATTAACCAATTGTACACGTACGCTAATGAATGGGGGTTACACTATTTATGTAATACTTTTAGAACCGATCAAACTTATGCTGTTATTATCGGTCCTTTTATGGAATTAACCCCTAATATATTTAGCTTATCCAGAGAGTATAAACTAGCTAATAATGACAGTGAGTATTTGAAAAATCTTTGTCATAAAATCCAAGTTTTAAGCATTGAAAAAGTAAATAGTTACTCAAGGATTTTGCAGGAGTTCGAAAAACTTATTGGAGGAGAATTTACCCCAATAAATATAGCACCTGATAAAAACATTCACAGAAATAGTATAGAAGGTAATAGTCAGCTTGATCATGATAGTAATGAATTTATTAATATGAGATACAAAATTGAAAACGACTTATTACATGCTGTCGAACAAGGGGATAAGTCTAAAGCTCTTGATTTGTTACATTCAAATGAAATGCTGTTTTCTTTTACTGAAAGATTACCTAACGCACCACTTAGGAGAATTAAAAACTTAGCTATCATTTTAAATACCCTTTTACGATCCGCAGTGCGAAAAAGCAATGTCCCTACCATTTTTATACATCGTGTGTCTGAAAAATTTGCTTTTAAAATAGAAGAAACCAGTCAATTATCAAAATTACAGGAATTACATCATAACATGATTGAAGAGTACTCGGACCTTGTCACTTCCAGTTCTCACAGTAATTATTCAAGGATTACAAAAAGTGTCATCGAATATATAGTAAGCTATTATGACAAAAAAATTGATAAAAATAAATTATCCGAACTTTGCTTCACCCACCCAAGTCATTTGTCTCGTAAGTTCAAACAAGAAACAAATATGACGATAACTGCATATCAACAAAAAATTAGATTAAACAGAGCAAAACATCTCCTTAAACATGAACCTATCCCTATCGAGGAAATAGCATGGATCATCGGTTATGAGGATTCCTCTTATTTTACAAGAGTCTTTAAAAAAGAAACCGGATATACACCTTCTCAATTCAAGGAAAGTATGAATATATAAAGACAAACTGCAAGCATACCGAAAAGGTAGCTTGCAGTTTGTTTAAATTTACCCTATCCTTTATACCCGAAGTTTGGAATTGCACTCCAACGCCTACGGAATTCATGGGCTGCCATTTTCGGCTTACGATCTCTAGTAAAGATTCCTTTTTTATTTCCTTGAACTCGTAATATTCCTTGACTTGTCTGGAAGTCAGCGAAGTTCCAAACCTGTTCACCAACAAAATTAACAAATTCATCAAATACTTCGTGATTAGCACGCAAATATTCAACCTGGTATTCTTCTGTAAACATAACAGGATCCACATCATGCATGCCAGCCACTGTATCTGCACCATATTCTGTCATCATGATTGGCTTGCCTGGACAACGCTTGTTCCATCCTTGAAATTCTTGACGTAATTTCAATTTTGCCATTTCAAAGTCTCCACCTTGAACGTACCAGCCATAATAGCGGTTTAATGCGAGAACATCGATTAATTCTGCAATTTTATCCGTTTCTGGTGTCGACATTAAGTGAGTCACAATGGTTACCGGTCTATTTTGCGGATCAAGCTCTTTTGTTAACTCTACTAATGGCTTGAAGTATTCATATGCTCCCTCTTCTTCTGAAGCAGGCTCATTAGCTACAGACCACATGACAACGGAAGGATGATTTTTATCACGTGCAATTAGTTCTTTAATGACATCTTCATGATGGTCATACGTTTTGATTTCTTTAAAAGTATCACGCTTTGCTCCACTACCTAATAGTGTCGCTGCAAAATTCAAATGAACCCCTACTGCAGGTGTTTCATCGATGACGACCATTCCTTCTCGATCAGCAAGTCGCATCATTTCTTCTGAATACGGATAGTGTGCCGTTCTAAAGGAATTCGCTCCGATCCATTTCATTAAATTAAAGTCCATCACATTCGCTGCTTCAGAAATCCCTCGTCCGTGAATAGGTATGTCTTCGTGTTTACCAAAGCCTTTGAAATAAAATGGTTTATCATTAATTAAGAATTTACCGTCTTTTACTTCTACTGTTCGAACACCAAACGGCTGCTCATAAATATCAATCGTTTTATCGTCTTTTACTAATTCCACTTTTAATGTATATAAATAAGCATTAAGTGGTTCCCACAATTTCACTTCAGGGAATTCAATCTTTCCATCTGCACCTTCTGATTTAGCTACAACGGCATTTGCTTCGTCGACTATACTTGCTTTAATAGTTACATTTTCGCCAATTGTATCAACGCTATAATCAATTACACCTGTTGTACCGTTATAATCCGTTACAACTGTTACATCGTTAACGTACGTAGATGGAGTAGTATATATTTTAACTGGGCGTTGTAAACCTGCATAGTTGAAAAAATCAAAGTTTGGAGAATTTCTCACAACTTTCCCAATTCCTTCTATCTCTTCCTCACTGTAATTCCCAACTGGTAACGTTGTTTCATCAACGATATTATTAACAGCTACCGTCACTCTATTTTTTCCTTCATTTAAATAATCATTGATTTCTGCTTCAAATGGAAGGAAACCACCTTTATTTTCAACTACCAATCTTCCATTAACATAAACCTTTGCTGTATGTGTCGCTGAACCGAAACGCAATACAATTCGTTCTTTCCTAAAATACGTTGGAACCGTAAATTCACGTTCATACCAAACCCAACCGACGTGATTTTTAATTTCAGCTGTTACTCCTATATCGTTGAAAGAGGAGGGGACAGCCATATTCATTGAATCTTTTAATTTTGACTCATACCATTTACCTTCAAGTCCTATACCATCGTCTAATTTAAAATTCCAAATTCCATTTAAATCAATTACCCCGCGCGTTTCTGTACTGATTGGATATAACATATGAGCACCCTTTCTTTCATTAAATGTAAGTGTTTATATCCTTTATTATAGCCATACTCACATTCATTAAACAGGACTTATATAACATATATAGGACTTATCATGCAATCCTTTTATAAAAACTGTCTAGCAATTAGGGAATCATCTTCACTCTGTATGCTAGTAGAGCCTGCGATTACTCGTCGCAGATAAACATTGCGCCTTGAGATGATAGCAGATTTTCTTTTGCATTGAACTGTAAAGTACCACCTTATATAATAAAAAATAGATGCTGTCTCGGTGATCGAAACAGCATCTATTTTAAGAAGCTTATATACTATATAACGGCTTCCTCTTTTGCCCTTGCTTTTATTTCTGCAATATCTTTTTGAATCTCTTCCATTTTCTTACTATCAAGTTTATAGAACTTCATAGCTATTAGTGAAATGATCAACCCAAGTATCGGTATTCCAAATGCTAGAATTAGTGTTACCACTAGTAAAGGTGTTGTTAACGCATCACCTATTTGTGGAAATTCATCACCATAGCCAATCATAGCTACGGCAACACCTACTATAGCTGGTGCTAAGGATGAAATTAACTTATCCACAAAGGAGAAAATAGTTCCCAACATTCCTGGGATATAACGCCCAGTTTTATGCGTTTCATAATCTGAAATATCTGCAATCATTGGGATAACTAAGGAAGATGGAAGACCTCCAAAGCCCATTCCTAAAGTATATAAAATAATAAAGATCACTGTTGTTATACCAATGCTCTGAATTGATATAGTCGTAGGATCTATCACTAATAAAAACACAGCCAGAGCAATAAAAGAGAACAACCCTATCCACGTTGATAATACTAAAGATTTTTTTAGTCCTAATTTCCTCGCTACTGCAACACCGATAAAGGTTATTATAATGATTGGTCCAACAGTAATTAATGAAATAGTCCCACTGAGCGCATAATCTCCCATCAAAATTCCAAATAACATTACAAGAACTACTGGATGACGTACTAGACTAAAGGCTAATTTATCAGTTGATGCTGCAATAACAAGCATTTGCATTGGTTTATTACTTTTTAATATTGGCCAGTAATCACGAAATCTTGTATTTACAGTCTTATTTGCCAATCCATAAAATTCTTTGCGATCCTTTTTCCAAATAGCCATGACCGCTAGGAGAGTAAAGATACCCGAAATTATAACGGCATATGAATTTAATTCAGTAAATAAACCCATATTAAATTCTCCGCCATGTTTTTCAACAAGATAGGAAGCAACAAAAATCTGCCCGCCAACAAAGAGTACCGTATTATAAATTCCGTCGAATATAGTAAATAAGGGGCGCTGCTTAGGGTGATTCGTCAATACCGTTTGGGCAGCTTTAGTTGATGCCGTTTGAAAAGTATAACCAATAATATAAATAGCATATATCAGTATAAAAAATATAAACTGTAGATTTGTTGGCAAAATATGCGTTACGTTATACATAAGTAATATCGTAGCAGCCAATATGACATTTCCTAAAATCATTAATGGCCTAAATTTGCCGAATTTTGATTCTGTCTTATCGATAACATACCCAACTATAGGATCTGTGACCCCGTCAAATACTCGCATTGATGTTAAAATAGCACTCACAACAACTACAGTCAATCCAGCAATACCTGTAGCATAATAAGAAACAAAACCTATTGCGAACATATAAAGATTTGTTGCAGTATTGTTTAAAGTGAAAAATCCAATCTGCCATAATTTAGCCGTATTATACTCATGACCGCTGTCCATTGTTTTTGTCGACATACAACTTCCCCCTTAATTTAGTAAACCCTTACATTTTGTTGATTATTCTGAA
Organism: Salipaludibacillus sp. CF4.18; assembly: GCF_051262595.1. Taxonomy (NCBI): domain Bacteria; kingdom Bacillati; phylum Bacillota; class Bacilli; order Caryophanales; family Bacillaceae; genus Salipaludibacillus; species Salipaludibacillus sp. CF4.18. Next base: position 66,275 of record NZ_JBIMEV010000015.1, on the reverse strand, counting down.
AGAAATAAGTGCAAAAAAACACATCATCTATTATTAAGTTTGTTTGCCAAACAAATTTAATATATTTACATCATATATGTAAGCGTTTTAAAAAGCAATCTTTATTTTAACATTTATTAAAACACTTAAATAACCCTATATACACAGTGGCTATGAGAGCATACGGAGTATACTTGTAATCATATCTCTTTTATTTCCAGAAAATAATAAACGAATTAACTATCGTTATTATCACCCTAAATGATTATGATTCATGGATGATGTTTTTCGTTCTTTCGCCATATGAGATTTATACCTCTTATATCTCTTGAAACTATTAATGAAAAAGCCTAGGCATGCAAAAATTAAACTAATAGTTAACACTTGATATGTAAACCTGATCGTTGGATTGCCAAATAATACTCCGACGAAATCAAATACAATCGGTGACAAAAATTGTCCTAAAAACAACATACTCGTTACGATCGCCATCGCTTGAACTGTCTGTGACTTTGGTACTTCCCTAGATACTTGATCAAATACTGTTGGGATGATCGATCCCATCCCAAACCCAGCTATAGCGACTCCCACCCCCATTGTTAGGGAATTAGTCGAAAGGCTGACAACAAAAAATCCAATCGCAAACAATAATACCTGCATAGGTATAAAGTATGTTTTTAACCATTGATATACATATCCTAAAATTAATCCCGATACAAAGCCTGATGCTGTTCCTGAAGAGATAACAACCCCAGCTAGCTGAGGATTCCCAATGTCCTCTTGAACCATGAAAAGTGCAATATTTGAAGGGATACTAAAAAAGACCATCATTGTTAAAAACATTCCTAATCCATATAGATAGATTATTTTTGGAAGGCGAGAAGTTGGAATTTGTGATGGCGTAAAATTGTCCTCTTTTTTCGGGAGAAAGAAATACACGATCACCATCGAGACTAGAGCCAACAAGTAAACACTAAAAGTCATTCTCCAACTATAGGACACTAAAAATCCAGAAAGTACAAATAATACTACACCTCCAAGATTAGTTGCCGCGCTTAGTTGCCCCATCATTGCCGTACGTTCTTTCCCATCAAAAAAATCAGATACAATAGATGTGGAAATTGGCATCATTAATCCTACACCAATACCAAGAATCGCCCGAAACAGCAAGAGCGTTTCTATACTAGAGACTAGCCCACCACCAACTCCACCAATTAAATAAAAAACCATCCCTACTAACAAGACACTTTTTTTAGAGAAACGTTTAGTTAAGCTACTGGAAATAAAAATGAAAGGAATAATCATTATGGAAGGTAAAGTTAATAGGAGTTTTATCGTTGTTTCATTTGAATCAGGAAATGCAAGAGCGATTTCCCCAAGTGCAGGAGAGACGGCAGCCCCAGCCATAATAGTTAGAACTGAAACAGAAAGTATTGCCAATTTTAATAACAACTTGTCCATTTTACTTCACTTCCAAACTCTTGAATGTAATTTTTGGACCATGTAGAAAGAAACATCCAAGAGCACCTAAATTAATACAGGTGATAAGATGTTTCTTTCTTACTTATTGTCCAAAAATCTCTGGTAAAAGTAATACAAAGGCTGGGACAAACGCTACAATTAATAAGACAATAATCATGGCTATATAAAAAGGGATCATCGCTTTCGATACCTTTTCAATCGATATTCGCCCAATTGCTGAACCTACGAATAGTACTGTCCCTACTGGCGGCGTCACTAACCCTATGGATAAACAGAGAATCATTAACACACCGAAATGCACTGGGTCCATTCCTACATTCATTGCAACAGGGAGTAGTATTGGGGTTGCAATGAGAATAAGCGGAGCCATATCCATAATCATTCCTAACATCAACAAAATAACTACAATCAAAAGAATAGTTACAATATCATTTGGAGATATACTAATTAATGAATTTGATACCATGGAAGGTACTTTTAATAGTGCTAATAGCCAGCCAAATGATGAAGATGCAGCAATCAAAAATAAAACCATACTTAATGTATTAAATGTCCGTTTTAAAATAACTCCCATTCTAGTAAAAGGAATATCTCTATAGACAAAGAACGTGATGATAAAAGCATACAGTGTTCCAATTGCTGCTGATTCAGTAGCTGTAAAAAAACCACTAACAATACCACCAATAATGATGACGGCTGTAAATAGGCCTAACAGACCTTCCCAAACGATTCTAGGTATTTCTTCTCTTTTTACTACTTCTCCCTTAGGATAGTTACGTTTAACCGCTATCATGTAGGTTAAAATCATTAAACCTAATCCAAGTAACAAACCTGGCAGCAAACCACCCATAAATAGTGCTCCGACAGAAACACCACCAGCAGCTGTTGAGTAAATTATCATATTATGGCTCGGAGGGATCATCACCCCTTGAGCAGAACTTGAAATTGTTACAGAAACCGCATAATCCGAATCATACCCTTGCTTTTTCATCATTGGGATTAACACGGAACCTACAGACGAAGTATCTGCGATTGCCGAACCAGAGATTCCTCCAAAAAACGTACTGGCCAACACGTTTACCATTGCAAGACCACCTCTGATCTTACCAATAAGTACATTAGAAAGGTTGATTAGTCTACGGGAAATCCCGCCTTCATTCATAATTTCACCTGCTAAAACAAAAAAAGGGATTGCTAATAGCGAAAATGAATTTAATCCGCCAACCATCCTTTGTACAAGAGCTGCTAAGTCAATTCCTAAATATATTCCAGTAACTAATGAAGAAAGAATAAGAGAAAGGGCAATTGGAACTCTAAACATCAGTAGTAGCATAAAACTGCCAATTAAAATGAATACATCCATCATTTCTCACCCCCACTTACATCGTCATAATTCTGATGCAATCCCTTTATAAAAAGTAATTCGATACCATACACTGTTACAAAAAATCCTGTGACAGGTATTGCAGCATATAAATAACTAGAAGTCAGCCCCAAACCAGGCATTGTTGATCCGCTCATCAATTGGGTAAACTGCCATCCATAATAAATCATAATAACTCCGAAACCTAAAATAAGTACTTTGGAAAAATAATCAAATACGTGTTGAATCTTTTTTGGAAATAGGTTTACAACAAGGCCGACACCGATATGGAGTTTTTCCTTAAACCCATATGCAATTCCAAGAAAAGCAACCCATACAAACAATAGTCTTGATAGTGCTTCTGTCCATGCTGGTGTTGTTCCTAATAATTGTCGAGAGAAAACCTGGTAAATGATGACAAGAACCATTATTGTAAGTATTGTCAAGGAAGCTACCAAAAGTATCCGATCAAAAACGTATTTGATCATTTTTAATGTTTTCATGTTGTATCCTCCTGCATCCCTGAAAATGACAGGGAAGTGAGGTTTCCCTCACTTCTGCCGATCAGTTTTCATTATTCTGTAAATCTGTCAATCCATTCACCATATTCTTCTCCATACTCATCATAGACTGGTTGAACAGCTTCTCTCCACTCAGCTATATCATCAACTTCAATAAGTTCATTTCCATTTTCCTCAATAGCTACTCGTGATTCCTCTGTCAATTCTGCCCACGCTTCACGCTGAACATCAACAGATTCTCTTGCTGCTTCTTCAAAAGCTTGCACATCTTCCTCACTTAATTCATCCCATAAGCTTTGAGATGCTAATAAAACTTCAGGCACACCTTGATAGCCATTAACTGTGAAATAGTTGGCTACATCATAATGACTCGATGTGTAAAAACTTGGAAAGTTATTTTCAGCTCCATCAATGACTCCTGTTTGTAATGCAGAATACACTTCTCCGTATTCCATAGGAGTCGCTGATGCTCCTAACGATTCTACAATAGCTATGGCTAGATCAGATGATTGTACACGAATTTGAAGTCCTTCCATATCTTCCGGTGTTTCTAAAGGGCGTTCTGTATTATAAAAACTACGTTCCCCAGAATCATAATACGTTAAACCAACTAGGTTACTTCCTTCAAATGTGTCTAAGAGGTCTTGACCAACATCTCCTAACAAACGGTCCCATTTTTCTTCCTCATCTTCAAAAAGATACGGCATAGCTAACACACCAATTTCATCTGAGAATTCTGTTAACGGAATGGCATTCACACGCGTCAAATCAATTGAACCTAATTGTACTTGTTCTATTACTTCCGACTCTTCACCCAGTTGACCGCCCGCATATACTTCAATTTCATAACGGCCATCCGTTTTTTCTTCTACTAATCTGGCAAACTCTTTCGCACCAAGTGTAGTTGGATAGTCTTCCGGTTGGTTCTCAGCTAACGTTAAAGTAGTAGTCTCAACGTCTTCCGTTGCTTTAGTATTGGCTTCAGTATTTACCTCTGTAGTTTCTTCATTATCTCCACATGCCACTAAGACAATCCCTGTTAGAAACATAGTTGAAAATAAACTTAATACTTTTTTACTCATAAATAAAATCCCCCTTTATTTGTATTAGTTCTCTAAAACAGCTATTGAGCCTCCTTTTTTTAATTTGTTTACCAAACAAACTAATATATAGCTTTATTATAAATGTAAGCGCTCCAACAATCAACCTTTTTAAATTGTTTATTACGTTTACTACCTAGCTGCGATTCTATCAACTACAGTTTAAAAAAGATGGCTGTCCTAATTTAGACAGCCACTTTCCTTTAATTCTATTAATGTCTATCTTACATGAGGATTTTCACATGATCTGGTTTTTCTATTCCTAGACCTGGTTGATATCAAAATAAAACAATACGCGTCGCCATTATTACTTTTTGTTAGAGTAATACTATAAAAGTAAATATGCGACCAACGTTCCTATCCCTCCAAAACCTAATGCATAGGGGATATTATTTAATGTAATTCGATATGGACTTTGTTGCGTATTTATTGATGTCAAGGTAACAACTAATCCATAGGTCCCAACTGTTAACGTAGCAATGGAACTAGTTATCAAAACGAGAGCAAGGCTTAATGGATTTATTACTTGTAATAGAGGAGTAATTACTCCACCTAAAATACCGATTGTAGCAATTGGATGAATACCAAACATACTCAGAATGAGGAAAACTACTTGGATTATTATTAAAAGAATTAATGGATAATCTGTAAAAAATAAAATTGGTTTTTGAATAACATTTAGAAACGTTGTACCGTTGATGCTAGCCGCAAAAAAAGATAAGGATATAAATAAAACAACAAAATTTTGCATCGAGTTTGTTTTCTGTTTCCATGTATTCGATCCTATAATCCAAAAACTGCGGCCCCTTTTCATAAGAATAGCCCAGATTAAAGCAAAAGGGAAAATGAGTATCGTTACTGTTAAAATGAAGTCAATTTGAAACAGATTCCCTAAGAAAATGACAAGTGATAAAAATAGGACAAGAGAAATAATTAAATGACTAACCTTTTTCATTAACTTTTTCACGTTTATTTCTTTTCGTTCTCCTACTTTATCATTTTCATAGGAGTACTTTTTAAAGTAATAACGCCCCCAAAGCGAATCAAGTAGAAAAGTAATAAAAGATATTAAGAGTAGCCAAGGCAACAGAAAAACATAATTAACTCCAGTTGTGAAGACCGATACGGCTACTAACATTTCTAAAGGACTCCATACTAGCGCTAAAGAATATCCCCTAAGTGTTGCCATACTAATAAATGAATCTCTTAATTTTTTATTCAGTGAAGCCAAATTATTTTTTAATACATCTTGGGAGATAGACGCAGCTGATAAATTTAAAAAAGCAGCCAACGTTAGTGTAACCACTGAGCTGCGTGGATAAAGCCTGCCTAAGTCTGAAACATTCACTTTAATTAGTTCATTGAGGCTACGGTCAAACCTCCCGCTTCTTACGACACTATTCATCCAAGGCAACATCGCTAAAAGTGTTAACAATGACATATTTGAAGTAAAGAAATCTGGAACGTCTAATATCGATTGATCCGTTGTCGAATAAAGAAAACCACCTACTACAATAAATGATCCTCCGAGAATTTTAAATAATCTCGAAGCGCCAGAAAAGGATACAATAAGCATTATAATCGCTAAAATTCCTATGGTGTAATTTAAACTCTCACTTTCTAAAAATATATTGAAAATATGGATCGAGAATACAAACGAATAAAATATATATAAATAACGAAAAAGAGGATGTTGTTTCATTTCTATTCTCCTTAAGTTGTATTCAACGCAAAAAAAGATAGACTAGAGCAACAACTAGTCTATTTGTTCAGTTCCTTCCAAACATGTTCATAAACCTTTTTCAAAGGAACACCATGACGTTTTGCGATCGCTTTACATTCTTCAAATTCTGGTGAACTTTGAATAACTTCATTCTTGTATATCCCCTGCTTAACTGTAACTGTGCCCCACTCTGTTTTCACTTTCTTAAAATTTCTTTCAGATCGATAGACCGTTAATGGATAATAACGAATGCCTAATGTTGTCGTTTCTTTAAGCAGAATTTCTTTCATTTTGTCTAGGTCTACACGACGACAGAGCAATTGGAGTAAAACTCCTGGTCTGTTCTTCTTCATATATATAGGAGTATAAAAAACATCGTTTGCACCCGCTTCAAAAAGGATATCCATGACATAGCCGAGCCATTCCCCCGAAATATCGTCAAGATTCACTTCCATTTTGACCATTTGATCATCGACATGCTCCTCATCAGGAGGGGGATTGGAAATCAAGTTAAAAACTCCTCTCAACCTTTATTGTTTGCTATACGATCGATGAGTACAGCATTGTAAGCACCGCCAAAGCCGTTATCAATATTAACAACACTGATTCCTGAAGCACAGGAATTTAACATCGTTAATAACGGTGCCAGTCCCTGAAAGCTAGCACCATATCCGACACTCGTTGGTACAGCGATAACTGGATGTGAGACAAGTCCTCCAACCACACTAGGAAGAGCCCCTTCCATCCCTGCTATTATAATAGACACGTTTGCATGTTGAATTTCTTCTATATTATCTAGTAGCCGGTGAATTCCAGCTACACCTACGTCATAAATACGACGAACGTCGCTTCCTAAGGCCTCTGCTGTTACTGCAGCTTCTTCTGCTACTCTCAGATCCGAAGTCCCTGCGCAAACAACAGCAATATAACCTGCCGATTCTGTGACCTTCTCTTTGTTTTGCTTCCAATACAAAATTTCAGCAATTTCATGATAAATTAACTCTGGGTGCTGTTTTAACACTGTTTCAGCCTTGTCTTTTGAAATTCTAGTAACTAATACATCATTGTTTTTCTCTTTTATTGCTGTGATAATGGAGGAAATTTGCTCGGAAGACTTTCCTTCTCCATAAATAATTTCTGGAAACCCTTGTCGTTTTTTACGATGATGATCAACTTTAGCAAACCCTAAATTCTCATATGTAGCCAGTTTTTCTTTTGCTTCTGCTACGGTTAACGTTCCTGCTTGGACCTGCTTTAGTATATCTTCCATATGATCACTTCACCTCTTTTATTTTCTGCACGCCATGTCACAATATTAAATGAAATGCTTTGCTAAATCCTTCGCTATACTCTCATATTTTTCATAGATATTCGAATACTTTTCATGATTTACCATGTTAGGTCTTATCACCTTTTCACTTGGTAAATTCTCTTTAATTCCTTCAAAGGACTCTACCTTTTTGATTCCGACTAAGGCTGTCCAAGCAGCTCCCCATGCGGCATTATGGTGAGTATCAGAAAGGTGTATATCCTGACCAAATATATCTGCCATGATTTGCACCCATAGTGGAGATCTTGTTAATCCACCATTGACACTGATTTTTTTGGGTTTTCCTGCTATTTCCTCCAAAGATTTTCCTATTTCATAAATATTGAACGTTATTCCTTCGAGAACTGCACGTACTAAATGTTCCTTTTTATGGCCTATGCTCAGTCCATAGAAATTACCTTTAGCCTGCTGATTCCAGAGAGGAGCCCTTTCGCCATTCACATACGGAAGAAAGATGATTCCTTCTGCCCCAGGTTCCACTTTTTCAGCTTCTGTGGTCAGTTCATCGTGGCTACCTTTAAAGTCTAATAAGTCTTTTAACCATTGTAATGCAATACCGCCATTATTTGTTGGACCACCGATAATAGCCGTATCTTCTGTAAAAGCATACGTAAATGTTTCATGCTTCTCATTAACTTTTGCACCATTGATAAATTGTCTAATTGCTCCACTCGTTCCTACGGAAACGTTTACTTCCCCGGGAGAAATCGATCCATTTCCTAAGTTTGCCAGTTGGCCATCAGCAGCCCCTATCACAAACGGAATCTCCTTACTAATACCGATTTCTTCTGCAATAGCAGGATTCAGATTCGTTAACACTTCGGTCGGATGCACAGTTTCAGACAGTTGATCTTTTTTTAAACCGGCAGTTTCTAATGCTAACTCATCCCAACTATACGTTTTTAAATTAAATAGCCCAGTAGCCGAGGCCATTGAATAATCTACCACACGTCTACCGAACCATTTTTCTAGCAAAAATTCCTTCATGGACATGAAATATGTTGCTTTCTCATATGGTTCATAATTTGTTTCCTTCATCCATACTAACTTTAGGAGGGGAGACATAGGATGAATCGGTGTTCCTGTTCTAGAATAAATGTCCATGCCTATTGTATTCATTAGCTTTTCTGCTTGGGAACTGCTTCTTCCATCAGACCAAATGAGCATTTGTGATAATGGTTGAAAGTTATCATCAACACAAATAAGCGAATGCATGGCACAGGAAATACCTACAGTTAATAATTCATTACTTTGTACCTCTTCCTTTTCCATAACTTCTTTCATAGCAATTACAGCTGAACGTTCGATTTTATTCGGATCCTGCTCTACCCAGCCTGGTTGAGGATACTCTGTGGTAATCATCTGTTCAGACTCAGTAATCATCTTTCCACTTAAATCAAACAGGACGACCTTTACACTTGTTGTTCCTAAATCAAGCCCGATGACTAATTCCCTTAACATTATGGCATCTTCCTTTTCAAAACATTTTAATTTTTAAAACCTGGCTTTCACGAACCTTAATGTGCTATAGAAAATATAACCCTGTATGACAGAGCAGTCTTTTATTAATTACAGTGTAAGCTTAGGTCCCAACGTGCGGCGTGAAGCTAGCTGCCATATGTATACTTTCTTGTCCTTTGAAAAAAAGCTTTGGAGCTTCCTCCAAAGCTTTAGCTATCTTGTTAAAATCTATGATAGAACTTTATTCATACTCCCGCTCTTATATCCAATTAGATCTAATGTGATATATTTATATCCAAAACCTTGCAGTTTTTCGGAAATCACTCCATGTTTTTCTAACACGACTTTCATATCCTTTGGTTCCACTTCAATTCTAGCAATTTCGTCATGAGTCCTGACCCTTACTTGTCGAATGCCTAATGATTTCAGATATGCTTCTGATTTATCAACTTTCGTCAGTTTTGCTTGCGTAATCGTCTCTCCATAAGCAATGCGTGATGATAAACAAGCAAATGAAGGTTTATCCCATGTTGGTAAATTTCTTTCACGAGATAACTCTCTTATTTCTTCTTTAAACAAATCAGCTTCCTGTAAAGGACCTCGAACCCCTTGTTCCTTTGCCGCCTGCATTCCTGGACGGTACTCACTCAAGTCATCTGCGATAACACCGTAAACAACATTCTCGTACCCTTTACCTTTCATGATAGGTATTAAATGATCGAATAAACTGTTTTTGCAGAAATAGCACCGATTCTTATCATTTTCCGTATATCCAGGGATCGCTAATTCAGATGTCTCGACAATTTGATGTTCCACGCCAATCAATTTCGCAAGTTTTTTTGCTTCCAATAACTCACTACTTGGGTATGTTTCTGAATCGGCTGTTACCGCCAGAACTCGTTCTTTCCCTAATGTGTCTACAGCAGCTTTTAAAAGAAAAGTACTATCTACCCCACCAGAAAATGCTACGACAACTTTATTCATATCTTGGAGAATTGACGATAACTTTTCATACTTTACATTTAACATTGTCTCATCTCCTTTCTAAAGCTAAACATGATAATGTTGCTTACTTCTTATATTGTCATACTTCCAAATCCGCCGTCAACACGAAGGAATGTACCTGTAACAAATCCAGAAGCTTTATCAGAAGCAAGATAAACTGCAGCTCCTTGGAGTTCCTCAGGATCACCAAAACGATCCATTGGTGTGTGCCCCATTATGGAAGCAATCCGCTCTTCACTCAGGATTTTCCGGTTTTGTTCTGCAGGAAAGAATCCTGGAATGATTGCATTCACCCGGATGCCATATGGCGCAAATTCTCTTGCTAAAAATTGAGTCACATTATTCACACCTGCTTTTGATGCGGAATACGTAAACACCTTAGATAATGGTGTTGTTGAAGAGACAGATGAGATGTTAATGATACTGCCTTTTCTTTCTTGCTCAATCATTCTCTTAGCAAATACTTGTGTCGTTAATACGAGTCCTTTTAAGTTGACATCCATAATGTCATCCCATTCATCCATCTCTAAGTCAAAAAACGGTGTCGGACTATTTTTACCAGAAGAGTTTAACAAAATATCCCAACCACCTGACCACGCTTCAATTTCACTCGCAAGTTGTTCTACTGAATCACGTGAACTGACATCTCCGTAAAATGCTTTTGCGGTACCACCATTTGCCTGAATTTCTTTTACTACCAATTCCGCCTTTTCGATATTACGACCAACTATCGCTACTTGCGCACCTTGATCAGCTAATCCTTTAGCAATTGAACTGCCTAATACTCCATTACCACCTATTGCTACAGCTGTTTTACCTGTTAAATCAAATAAGGTACTCATGATTAATATCCCCCTGTTTTAAAACAGATTTCCGTCATTATTGAATTCTAGTTCGTATAAATTAGAAATCTGTTCCGTATTTGAATTTTCGTTTACATCTTTTATTAGTGCTTCTGACACTTCTATCTCACTTAACTCTAATGTATTTTTAATTCGAACCATCTTTACTTTTGTAAAGTCCAATATATTACATGTTTTAATCGCTGCCTGAATTCCCTGTCGATCATCTGGTAAAGTTGTAGAAATATGAGTTGGTCTAACTACTGTTGATGTTAAACCATTTGCATACGTAGTATCACGGTCCATCTTGTCCACAAGGCGTTGTGTCGTAAAATCTGATGTTCCGACTCCGTTCGCATTTCCTTCTGTTTGATCTGTTAAGTCGAGTACCACCATTTTCGTTACATCGGGGCCTCCGTGTGGATAAGGTGTCGGATATCGACCGGTAATATTCGGATCCATACCATCTCCACTAATATTTTTACCGATTTTATCGATCACCAGAACATCTATTTGGTCAAAATAAATCTTAGGCAAAAGTTTCTTTGCCATTTTTTGCAGCTCCGTCTCTCGTTCTTCTACTTCTGCTGGAGCTAAGGCTTCTATTTTCACGACCTTATCAAACGCATTTTCCACAGACGCAACTGCAAATAGAATTGGCATCTTATCCATGATCATCTTGGCCATTTCAGGTACGAACTCGTGCATATGCTTAAAGCCTAGTTGATGGCACGCTTCAGCTCCTTTTTGTTTCCCAAGTCCAATACTGATCATTTTCATAATGCCACTCTCAACTGGACCCCGAAATGCTGTGTGTGGCTTGACTCTGTTAATGACCACAATCCCATCTGCTTGTGACGATATTTTATCTATATAGACTGGCAGACCATTATCCAATTCTCCTATTTTTATTACTTCCATAGAAGAACGTATTTCTGCATGAACACTTTCCTTCGTTATCCCTAAATGTTCAAGAACAGCTTTCTGCCCCTCGTCGGTAGCACCTCCATGACTTCCCATGCAAGGTACTATGAAAGGTTTAGCTCCTAAATCCTGAAGAAATTCCACTGTACCAGCGGTCAAATCTACAAGGCGGTCCAAACCTCTGCTCCCCACGGCAACAGCTATTTCCATTCCTGGTTTTACTGTTTTTCTTATATAATCCTTATCTAATTCTGCTTGTAAGACGGCATCAAAGTCTTCTACTTTGGCTGTTGAAAAATTCTGCTTCACTTTTGCCATCTTTGGAACAGGGATATCCTTTAGCAAATCTTGAATAATACCCATGGATTATGATCACTCCTTTTCTCTACAATGTTAATAGTAAGTCCCTTTTATATTTTTATTCCCATTAAAACGCACGTTAATCCCTCTTATATACAAGTAATGCTATTACTTGTATCCTTTTCAAGACATTAAGTATGTTCTTTACTTTCATTTCGAATTAATTTACCCGTCAAACAAATTGATGATTATAGATTATCATTGCATGTATATTTAGTCAAGAAAAGTATAGTGGTACAAGCATTAGTTGGACTATTTGTATGTTTTTGCACCTCTTAAAAGACGCTAGAGATAATATATAAAAAGTGCTGCCTTAAAATCAGTCATTGACTAATTTTGAAAACAGCACTTTAAAACCTACTTTGTTACAACCACTGCTTGTTCTTGTGCCTCTAAACACAGTTCTGCAGCTTTAAATGCGTGAGCCTGAGTCATCGCATTTTCCGTACGATGAATACAATCCTTGATGAACTCACCAAAGAATGGGAACCCTACTTCTCCTGATAGTTTAAAGTGTTTTTCACCATTTTTATTTACAAGGAATAAGTGATCACCGGTTTCTTCTCGAGCCACATCAACGTATTTACGAATTTCAATCGTTCCTTCCGTTCCCGTAATGAAAGTACGTCCATCACCCCATGTGCTCAATCCATCGGGTGTGAACCAATCTACTTTAAAATATTGTGTCGCACCATTATCCCCACGTAACGTGGTATCACCGTAATCCTCTAATTCTGGATAGTCAGGATTATTATAGTTCCCCACTTTACTGTGTAATATTTCCGCATCTTCACAGCCTGCATAATATAAAAATTGTTCTATTTGATGACTACCAATATCACATAGAATCCCACCATATTGTTGTTTATTAAAAAACCAATCCGGACGACTTGAAGCATTTAATCGATGCGGACCAAAACCAGTCACTTGAATAACACGACCAATGGCACCATCTCTAATAAGGTCACCCGCAAACACCGCACCTTCTACGTGAAGGCGCTCACTGAAATAAACCATATATTTTTGTCCTGTCTCTTCAACTACTCGCTTCGTTTCTGCCAATTGAGCTTTTGTTGTGAAAGGCGTTTTATCTGTAAAATAATCTTTTCCTGCTTTCATTACTTTATTACCAAGTGCACTTCTCTCAGATGGTATGGCGGCACCAGCTATTAATTTAATCGATTCATCGTCTAAAATTTGTTCTAAGGAGTCGGCTACTTGAACGTCTGGAAACTTTTCAAGGAATTCATTCACTTTGTTCGTATCAGGGTCGTACACCCATTTCAAACTAGCTCCTGCTTCCACTAATCCATTACACATTCCGTAAATGTGACCATGATCAAGTGCTACTGCTGCGATTTGAAATTCACCTTCTTTTACAACTGGGTTCGGTTTCCCTTTTGGCGCATACGTCATTCCGTCTTTACTCATGAAACATTACTCCTTTATTCCAATCTATTTGATATTCTTTTTCATTTTCTTTTTTGCTACTCATTAAAACCAGTCAGAGTAACCTAACTTTCTTAAGTTATCACCTGATCTTTTCAAACAGTCAAAAGGATCCCGACCGTAAGTATCATCTTGCTCAATCAAGAAATATTGCGATCCACTCTCAAGTCCAGTCTCAATAATCGCTTTCATATCAAGGTTTCCTTCCCCAATTTCTGCAAATTCAATGAGATTGGTGAACTTTCCGAAGAATTTACCCATGTCTTTGAAATCTTCTTCCTTCACATCTAATGTTCCGATACGATAATCTTTTAAGTGCAATAATGCAATTCGACCTGCATATTGTTTAATCATTTTAACAGGATCTTCGCCTGCTCGCTGAATCCAGTGAACATCTAATTCAAAACCTAGTTTAGATGTGTTATTTTTCATCATATCCAATAGATATTCTCCATCGTATTTCTGGAATTCAATATGATGTGTATGATAATACAATTCAATCCCATGTTCAGCCAAGCGCGCTGCCATTTCTTCAGCATCGTTGATAAACTCCATTATTTTATTTTTATCCGCCATTTTATTGAATGGTAACATACCAATGCGTAAAAAATTACAGTCTAAAGTTTTACAATCATTAACAATCTTGTCGAAGTTATCTTTCAAGGTTTCCCCTTCCATTCCAGGTAGCATTGGCTCTAAAGGGGCAGAAAGTGCGGCAATTTCGATATTGAAATCTTCACTTGCTCGCCTTAACTCTGATACATTTTCTTCTGTCATTGGAATTTGAGAAACTTCCACTGCATGGTATCCCAGTTCATTTAATTTCCTCATCGTTTCATAGACACCTAGCTCTTCAACCTTGCCTTTAAGCATCATCATCTGAACTCCGATTTTACCTTTTTTCATTGATAGACCCCCATATTAATCTCTTTTTTTAATTCGGATGATTTTCGAATTGTACTGATCATTTCCATTGATACTTGTGCTTCTTTCACATGGATATAATCGTCTGTATCATTTATAATGCAATCATAGAACTGATCTATCAATTTTGAATGGCTCGCTCCGTAATAAAACTTGCTTCCGGGTAACTTTGCATCTTCAATTACTTTCTCTTTTTCCCCATCACAATGAGCCTTTGTCAAGATGCTATCTTTAATTGTTAACTTTCCTCTTTCCAAAAGAACTTGTAGTTCAACGGATGAGTTTGTTGCATTGGTCACGGTTGCAAAAAACAATCCTGTTGCACCATTTTTAAATTTAATATTAGCTGTAGCAGTATCTTCTACCTCATATCCATAATCAACTAAATTATCGATAGATCCTCTTATTTTATGAATTTCCCCACCGATTAACTGCATGAAATCCAACGTGTGAATGGCTTGATTGATCATCACACCCCCACCTGCATATTTCATGATCCCTCGCCATGGTTTGACATCATAATATGACTTAGGTCGAAACCAAGTAACAAGTCCTTTTAATCCAGTTACTTTTCCGTACTCACCACTATTAATAATCTCTTGAATTTTTTCAACGGTTTCATTTAATCGGTTTTGAAGACTCACACATATTTTAACATCTTTATATTTTTCTTCTAATTTGACTAGAGCCATTCCCTCTTCTGCATTCCGTGCAAGGGGCTTTTCAAGGAAAACGTCGATCCCTTTTTCAACACACGTTTTTGTTGCAATATAATGAAGATAGTGTGGCAAACAAATGTGAATACAATCTAATTTTTCCTTTTCCAACATATCCAAATAATCGGTATAGAAAGTGACGCCTTCCACTGAATTTTTTAAAGTAACATCAATATCACATACCGCCACTAAATGTACGTTTGGGTTTGCTTCAATAGCTGGTATATGAATTTTAGAAATGTCACCAAGTCCAATAACAGCAACGTTAAGCATAGACCCACCCCCTTTTGAAAACTAACTCACAACCTTAATCGGCAATGAGTTAGTTTAGATTGTATTATTTATTACGTGTTTGTTTTTCTTCTTCAATCTTTTTATTTAATTCAGAAAGATACAATTCTTCATCAACTGGTAAATCGACTTCTTTCCCTAACCAACTTGACAAATGAATGGCATTTGCTAAAGCAACGCCATGAATGCCATCACTTCCTGGTGCTAATAAAGGTTCACCTTCTAGAATATTTGCAGCAAAGTTCTCCATAACGGCAGTGTGTTGCGCCCCCCATACACTTTCATACTCTAGTACTTCTTCGTCAAAAATTTCACCAGCACTATCACCCATGAAAATTTTCATCACATCTTGCATGGTCATCGTATCGCTCATCTCAGACTCAGGTTGCTTTAGTCTTTTAATCGTCACTTTTTTACTATCATCTACAACAATTTTACCTTTATCCCCTAAAATTTCGAAACGGTCTGTCCCCATAATGTCATGTGTACAAGTAACAAATACACCAGTTGCGCCATTTCCATAATCGAGTATTGTCGTTACCTCATCCTCAACGGCAATGTCTCGCTGATACCCGTATTTCACATTAGAATAAACTTTTTTTGGAATCCCGCAAATCCATTGCAGTAAGTCTAATTGGTGTGGTGCCTGATTTACAAGAACGCCACCACCTTCACCGTCCCATGTGGCTCTCCAAGCACTTTGGTCATAGTACCCTTGTGGTCTCCACCAAGTTGTAATAATCCAGTTTGTTCGACGGATGCCGCCAATATCACCATTGTCAATAACTTCTTTCACTTTTTGGTATAGTTCATTTGTTCGTTGGTTGAACATTATACCAAATGTTAATTCCGGTTTTGTTTCAGCAAATTCGTTGAGTTCTTTCACTTGCTTCGTATAAACCCCAGCTGGTTTTTCTACTAAAGCATGGATGTTTCTTTTTAACGATTCGATTCCCATTTCAGGATGTAAATAGTGCGGTACACAAGTAACGATGGCATCTATATCTCCACTATCTAACATATCAACATAATTTTCATAAAATGGGACATCAGAATACTTTTCTTCTGCTATTGCTTTTTTTTCTGGATCAGTGTCACAAATTGCACCAATTTCCATGTTTTTGACTCTACCCTCTTTAATAAATCCTGCATATGCAGCACCTTGTGCACCTAATCCGATAATACCAAGTCTTACTTTTTTCATAATCAACTTCCTTTCATTTTTTTAATATAAAATAAACAAACTTGAATATTCTTAATATACTTGCACGTTAGTGCAATTTTTTTATGCTAAATTATTACTAAATACGTAAACAGTTTCAAGTCATCTTCCGAACAATGTAATCCTTTTATTTATTACAAGACGTGTAGTGGAACTAATTACATTGTATAAGAAAAAGACATGTATATCATTACCTAGTACTGTTTATATTTTTCGTGAAATTGACTGAGACTGCTCTACTAATGAAAAAAGTTATTCTAAAAGATTCCTCTTTGAAAATAACTTCATTAAAAATCTATTTATTTTGACTGTGGAAAGGTAATGCATCAATAGACAAAAGGAGTAGCCTAGCTAGTTACGATATTCACTCAGTCGTAATCGTCGGTATCCCTTTGGTGTTACTCCCACTTTTTGGCGGAAATAGCGGCTAAAATGGGCTACACTTTCAAAACCACAATCATAAGCTATATCTTTTAATTGTTTATCGGGTTCCATTTCAAGAGTATACTTTACCTGCGTTAATCGACATGCCATTAAATATTCCATCACTGTAAATCCAGTCATTTCTTTGAAAACATGAGATACATAAGATTTACTTAAATTTAAACTTTGTGAAATTTTTTCTATCGATAGTTTTTGCTTGAAGTTAACTTGAACATAAGCTGCTATATTTTCAGCATGTTCGGCTTTTGCTCCCTTGTTATTCGGAATTTCAGTATATTCTTTTTCACTAAGATGATCGACTATAATCAATACTTGTAATAACAACACTTTAAGTTCTGTTTGTGTTTGAATAGCTTGATATTTATGATTTTGTTGTAGATCAGTCATTTGTTGTATCAGGCTTGATAAGCGCACAGATTCTCTGTTTTCATTCGTTCGAATCAGACAATGATGTAGCTTTCGGAATACTTCAAGTAAATAGTGGCTACCCATCTCATCCAACACACCGCTTAGCCATTTAGGTGAAAAATGAATATGACTCCTAGTATATTCACTATGGTTTAGAACATTCGCTCTATGCAAAGCCATACCATCCATCAATAAAATATCACCTGGTTGTAAATCATAAATTTGATTGTGAATCAAATACCTGCATGAGCCAGCATGGAACAAATATATTTCATATTCTTGATGAGAGTGATAGTCAAAAGAATATCCGTAGCTTCCTTGTAAACGATAATGAACCATGAGTTCTTCATTCAACTAAATCACTCCTTTCAAGATTAATGTTATGGGACCCTCGTAATCACTATAACAATTTATTTTTCTACTAGTTGTTTGAAACGGGAGACCACACTTTCAACTGTAAATCCATATTCTTTCATGATACGGTCTCCTGGTGCTGAGGCACCGAATGTATCAATTCCAAGAACGGAACCTTGGTCCCCTGTGTAACGATCCCAGCCTAGTGTGACAGCCATTTCAATTCCTAAACGGAGTTTAATATGTTTGGGTAGAACAGACTCTTTATATTCAACAGACTGCAGTTCAAAGCGATCCCAGCTTGGCATACTAACGACTGAAACTTGGATACCTTCTTTATCTAGAGCCTTTTGAGCTTCTACTGCTAATGAAACCTCAGACCCGGTAGCAAGAAGAAGTCCATCTACGTTCCCACTTGCTTTTGACACAACATAAGCACCTTTCTTCACACCTTCATAAGCGTTCTCCTTCGAAGCAGGAAGCGTAGGCAAATCTTGGCGTGTCAGCACAAGTGCGGTTGGCTGGTCTTTCGTTTCAAGGGCTATTTTCCAAGCAGCAGCGACTTCGTTTCCGTCAGCCGGACGAATGACAGACAAGCCAGGTATAGCACGCAGTGCCGATAACTGCTCAACAGGCTCATGCGTTGGACCGTCTTCACCTACAGCAACACTATCATGGGTAAATACATATGTGACAGGTACATTCATGATCGATGAAAGTCTTATAGCTGGACGTAAGTAATCAGAGAAGACAAAGAATGTAGCTACGTACGGCCTTACCCCTCCATGAAGGGCCATCCCATTGGCAGCTGCGGCCATGGCAAATTCACGCACGCCAAACCAAATGTTTCGTCCGCCATAATTGTTTCGGCTGAAGTTCTCTTCACCTTTTAACATTGTTTTATTTGAAGAAGCTAAATCAGCTGAGCCTCCAATAAGACTTGGAACTTTTTTCGCTAGCGCATTTAGTACATCGCCTCCTGAAGCGCGTGTTGCAGCTTTATCTCCTTCTTCGTAAACCGGTACATCCTCAGCCCAACCTTTCGGGAGTTCGCCTTTGATCACAGTTTTAAGCTTTGCTGCAAGCTCTGGGTGTGCTTTATTATATCCCTCAAACATGTCATTCCATGCTTCTTCTTTTTGTTTTCCTTTTTCAGCAAGCTTTTCATAATGAGCTCTTACTTCGTCCGGTACATGAAAGTCTTCCTCAAATGTCCATTTGTAGGCATCTTTTGTTAACTTTATTTCATCTTCACCTAGCGGAGCACCGTGAGAGGCTGATTTTCCACTTTTATTAGGAGAACCGTAACCGATCACTGTTTTTACTTCGATAAGGGTCGGGCGGTCATCATCTTTAGCTGATGCAATGGCTTTTGAAATTTCCTCTAGATCATTTCCATTTTCCACTCTAATCACTTGCCAACCGTAAGCTTTATAACGACCTTCCACACTTTCTGAGAACGACTCATGCAAATCACCATCTAACGAAATATTATTGGAGTCATACATTACAATGAGTCGACCGAGTTTCAAATGTCCAGCTAACGATGATGCTTCTGCAGAAACACCTTCCATTAAATCTCCGTCACCACAAATGCTGTATGTAAAATGATCAACGACATTGTACTGATCACGATTGTACGTAGCAGCTAGATGACGTTCTGCCATGGCAAATCCGACAGACATAGCAAGACCCTGACCTAAAGGACCGGTGGTAGCTTCTACTCCAGGCGTTTCCCCCACTTCTGGGTGTCCAGGTGTACGGCTTCCCCACTGCCTAAATTCTTTTAGATCTTCCATTTTTAAATCATAGCCATGCAAATGTAATAAGCTATACAAAAGCATGGATCCGTGCCCTGCCGACAAAATAAAACGGTCACGATTAAACCAGTCAGGATTAGCTGGATTATGATTCATATACTCGGAAAACAGTTTATAAGCCATTGGTGCCGCACCCATAGGCATTCCTGGATGACCAGATTGTGCTTTTTCAATGCTATCGATGGATAATGTTCTAATCGTATTAATAGATAAGTTCTCAATATTTGTTGCCATAATAAATCCGCCTCTTTTCTTATTTACATAAATTAGTTACTCAAATTTGTTGCTTTCACTTACTTAAAAATGATTACTGTTAATTTACATCTCCGATAATTACTCTAAGTACGTTAGGATGTGCTTTAAAAGTTTTTGTTCCAGCACCATAACCTATTGTCTCTACTTTCATCGAAGGTATTGAAGAAAATACCTCAGCTAGTACTGCAATGATTGCTGCTCCTGTTGGTGTTGTCAGTTCTGCTTTTATGTTCGTTTCAGCGATTGGTACTCCCCGTAAGATTTCAAGCGTAGCAGGTGCTGGTACAGGGTATACCCCGTGATCAATATGGATTTTTCCTGATCCTACAGGGATAGACGACGATCTAACTTCATCTATACCTAGGTCGTGAATTAATATGGAAGTCCCAACAATATCAATAATAGAATCTACTGCACCCACTTCATGAAAGTGGACCTTATCCAAAGGCATTCCATGAATTTTTCCCTCTGCCTCACCGATTTTCGTGAATATTTTTAACGCTGTCCTTGTGACTTCTTCAGAAAAATCCGCTGATTCAATGAGCTCCACAATATCTTTATAGGATCGATGATGATGATGGTGACCATCGGCGTGACTATGCGTATGATTATGGTTGTGGTTGTGATCATGAGTATGACCTTGATGGCGGTGGCTATGTTCATCGTCATCATGCTTGTGATTGTGATGGTGTTCTTCACTCATTAATACAACATCGAATTTCAGACTATTAATTCCGTTTTTAATGACTTTCGTCCACTTTAGTTCATACTCATCTTCCATATTAAGTTTCTTTAACTCTTCTTCTAATATTTTTTTATCTGCTCCAGCGTCAACTAAGGAACTAATGGTCATATCACCACTTATGCCGGAAAAACAATCGAAATATAGGATTTTCATTTCAAACACCTCTTTTTTTGCTATAATAATGTATTATTAGCTTTCCTATAAAAATTATAAATGTTTCTCAAATGTCTAGAGATGTATATAAGTTTAATTATATCGCCACTTTAGTATAAACTTAGTGTCTATTTTAGTATATAATTTGTTTAGCTAACAAATTAATGATTTGAAGGAGGAATTTCATGATCACAGCTGATGGAGCTTTTATAAAAAAAATAAACAGGAGTTTAATATTAAGCAAAATAAACGAA
The DNA here is from genome assembly GCF_051262595.1 of Salipaludibacillus sp. CF4.18. Classification (NCBI taxonomy): domain Bacteria; kingdom Bacillati; phylum Bacillota; class Bacilli; order Caryophanales; family Bacillaceae; genus Salipaludibacillus; species Salipaludibacillus sp. CF4.18. Next base: position 45,150 of record NZ_JBIMEV010000015.1, on the reverse strand, counting down.
AATGGTCTCATTTCACGAGCTGATTTATCAAAAATCACAGGATTAAATAAAGCAACAATCTCCGTTCAGGTCGCTCGATTACTCGAAGAAGAATTAATTATCGAGACACGTCAAGAGCACAATGTAGTTGGCAGGCGACCGATCATGCTTTCAATAAATCAAGAAGCAGGATTTGTATTAGGAATCGACTTAGACAAACATGAGATTCAGTATACAGTGTCTGATTTGCTTGGTAATCCCGTTTACAGTTATACTAATAAACTTGAAACCGATAATTATGAGGAGATTGTTCAGATTCTCATCAAACAAATAAAAGCTTATATGGCCAAGTGTACTCACAGTCGTTATGGCTTGATTAGTGTCATGATTGGGGTGCATGGGACTGTAAATAAAAACGAAAGTATCTTGTTTATTCCAAAATTCCAATGGCACCATAAAGATTTGAAAACCGATCTCGAAAAAGAAATAAATATTTTCATATCCGTTGAAAACAACGCTAACCTTTCGGCATATGCCGAAAATGTTTACCGACATGATAAAAGTGATCATCTACTTACCCTCATCCTATCCTCCGGAATCGGAACTGGAATCATGATTGATGGGAAGCTCGAGAAAGGATACCATGGATACGCTGGTGAAATGGGACATATGATCATCTTCCCTGATGGAAAACTTTGTGAATGCGGGAATTTAGGTTGTTGGGAAGGTTATGCCTCGGAAACAAGCTTTTTAGAACAACTAGCGAGATCATTGAACAATCCTAATTTGTCATTAAACGATGTTCAAAAATTACTGGCAGATAAAAATATAATAACTTGCAAGCAGATGGACCAATTCATTAAAAATATTTCAATAGGAGTGAATAACATTATTAACTTGTACAATCCAGAAACACTTGTCATAAACAGTGAACTATTGCGATTGTACCCTGATGCAGTAGAGGAAATTAAAAGTAATTTAGTCTCCTCTGTGAGTCAATATAGAGAAATAGTTCTGTCAGATCTAGGGAAAAAAGCTTGTGTCATGGGAGCATGTGCACTAGCCATCCAACATTTCTTAGATATTTCTCTATCATTGGAAGAAAAAGAAGTAAATTAATCAGCTTTACTATTCCCAAAAGTATCGCTCTAAAACATAATATTCATTTACTTTCAAATTTTATTAATGCGGCCAGTATAAACAAAACTCCTCACACCTAGTAATGGCTTTTCTCTCCGCACGCAAATTAAAAAATGCGCTCCTAATTGGCTTTCAAAAGCTGCAGAGACTTTGCTCAATGCATCTGAAGGGCACTGAAAAAATAAAACTCGACTTTTTCAGTGCCCTTCAATTTTTACTATTTGTTGCATTTGTTATTTAAACCCACTTAGTATGAAATACACCTTCTTTGTCTTTACGCTGATACGTATGCGCACCAAAGTAGTCACGCTGTGCCTGAAGTAGATTAGCTGGTAAATCTTCAGAACGATAGCTATCGAAGTATGCTATTGCACTAGAAAGTGTTGGTACCGCAATACCTTGCTGAATGGCTAGTGAAACAACTTCACGAAGTGCAGATTGATACTCTTCAACAATTTCTTTAAAATACGGATCCAACATGAGGTTCTTTAAACCTGGTTCGTTATCATAGGCTTCTGTGATTTTCTGCAGGAATTGCGATCGGATAATACAACCTCCGCGCCAAATCATTGCGATATTTCCGTATGCTAAGTTCCAATCACTCTCTTCGGATTGAGCACGCATTTGAGCAAAACCTTGCGCATAAGAACAAATTTTACCCATGTAGAGTGCTTTACGAACTGCTTCAATTAATTCTGCTTTCTTTCCATCAAATTTAGTAGTTTTAGGTCCTTTAATTACTTTACTTGCTTCCACTCGTTCTTCCTTCATCGCTGAAATAAATCGAGCGAATACAGACTCTGTAATCAATGGGAGTGAGACCCCTAAATCCAATGCATTTTTACTCGTCCACTTCCCAGTTCCTTTTTGCCCTGCTGTATCCAAAATAACATCCACCAGTGGTTTACCGGTTTCATCATCGACTTTAGTAAAGATATCTGCAGTGATTTCTATCAAATAACTGTCCAATTCTCCTTTGTTCCATTCTGCAAAAACTTCATGAAGTTCTTTTGTATCTAGACCTAATACATTTTTCAAAATGAAGTAGGCTTCAGAAATTAATTGCATGTCACCATATTCAATGCCGTTGTGTACCATTTTCACGTAATGTCCGGCACCATCTGGGCCAATATAATCTGTACAAGGTTGTCCATCTACTTTTGCTGAGATAGCTTCAAAAATTGGAGCAACGAGTTCGTAGGCTTCCTTTTGTCCACCAGGCATAATGGAAGGACCTTTTAGAGCCCCTTCTTCGCCACCAGAAACCCCCGTTCCAATAAAGTGAATACCTGTTTTGTCTAACTCTTTATTACGACGGATGGTATCTTCAAATAGTGTATTCCCTCCATCAATGAGGATATCGCCTTTTTCAAGGTATGGTTTCAATGATTCAATCGTCGCATCTGTTGCAGGACCTGCTTGAACCATTAATAAAATTTTACGTGGTTTTTCCAAAGAATTAACAAACTCTTCAATAGTGGTACCTCCAACGAAGTTTTTCCCTTTTGCTTCTTCGTTTAAAAATACTTCTGTTTTTTCATAAGTACGGTTAAATACGGAAACAGAATATCCTCTACTTTCAATGTTTAATGCTAAGTTTTTCCCCATTACTGCTAAACCTATAACACCAATTTGTTGTTTTGTCATGTTCATTTCCTTCTTTCTATTTTAGTTTATGTTTTAGATAGAAAAGTATCGTTTAGCATTTTCATAACAAATTCCTCTTACGTACTTCTCAAGTAATGCCATATCTTTTGGTACCTTTCCTTCTTCTACCCAAGTCCCTAACAAGTTACATAGTATTCGTCTGAAGTAATCGTGTCTAGATAATGATAAGAAACTCCTAGAGTCTGTTAACATACCGATGAAATTACTAATTAGGCCAGTGTTAGCTAACGTTTTCATTTGGTCTTCCATTCCATCAATCGTATCATTATACCACCAGGCAGTTCCGAATTGAACTTTCCCAGGGACTTCTGCATTTTGAAAATTACCAGCCATAGCTGCAAGAACTTGATAGTCCTGGGAATTTAAGCTGTATAAAACTGTTTTTGGTAGTTTTCCTTTTACTTCTAAAGAATCGAGAAATTTTGCAAGTTTTTCCGCAACCCTTCTGTCGTTCATCGAGTCAAATCCGCTGTCTGCACCGATCCTCTCAAACATTCTTGTATTGTTATTTCGAAGAGGTCCTATATGGAGTTGCATTACCCATCCTTTATCAGCATATAGTTCACCTAATGTCTGCAACGTATGTGTTTTATATTGATTTGTTTCTCTTTCTGTTAATTCTTCACCATTTAGTCGTTTTTTAAATAAAGTATCTATCTCGTTACGATTCGATTCTTCGTAAAACATCACGTTAATACCGTGATCTGAACTGCGACAACCGATTTCACCAAAAAATTCGACACGCTTTGCTAATGCTTCCAAGAAATCACCATAACTATTAATCGAGACACCTGAAACTTCACTTAGATTTTCAACCCATGAGATAAATTCCTCTTTTTCAATTGCCAAACCTTTATCTGGTCGAAATGACGGTGAAACTTTACATTCATAACCTTCTCTCAACATCTTACTATGACTGTGCAAATTATCTATTGGATCATCCGTTGTACCTACAAACTCGACTTTATCTCTTTTCAGTAACGACCTTACTGAAAATTCCGGTGTTGCTAACTTTGCATTAGCTTCTTCCCATATTTCCGGTGCTGACTCTTCATTTAGTACCTTGTCGATATCGAAATATCTCAACAGTTCTAAATGCGTCCAATGATAAAGCGGATTACCAAATGTATTTGGAACTGTTTTTGCCCATGCCAAGAATTTTTCGTAATCGTTTTTACCACCAGTAATATAGGCTTCATCGATACCATTTGCACGCATTGCACGCCATTTATAATGATCTCCAGCAAGCCAAATTTCGGATAGGTTTGAGTAATTTTTGTCCTCCAAGATTTCTACATCGTTTAAATGATTATGATAATCAATAATTGGTAGATCTTTAGCGATGTTATGGTAAAGTTCTTTTGCTGTTTTATTGAAAAGTAAAAAGTCTTCTGTTATAAAAGTTTTCATCACACACCATACTCCCTTTCTATGATTTAGATCCTCTTAACCAAAAGATCCTATATGAACAATCTTCCCACTATCCTCCTTATTATTCTTAATTTGTTTGCCAAACAAACTATTTAAATATATATTAAATGTTAAAGGAAAACATTTCAACGATTATCGGGTGATTTAATCCGTTTTGCGAACCTTATGTTTTAACTCTTGGTTCCATTATATGATATTTCCTTTCTTTTTTCTACTATATTCAAAAAAAATATTTTTTTACCTATCCATTTACTCATTCTAACTGTAGATTTTATCAACAATAATTTATTTGGAGATGATCAAATGACTTCTAAAGAAAGCTGTCATTCTAAACATCGTATCCTTGCTTTATATTCTAGCTTTCGAGCAAAAGATAAGAAGATTGCAGACTATATTCTAGAACAACCTGACGAAATTATTCATTCGTCCATAAGCCAAGTAGCAGATAATCTTTGTGTTGCTGAATCGACTATTTTTCGTTTTTGTAAAAAAATTGGATTCAAAGGTTATCGGGCGATGAAAATCTCACTTGCCTCTGAAGTAGCTACTTGCAGGGCATATTTAAATGGATTCAACCAAGAATCAATCACAGAGAAAGTCTTTAAATCGAACATTCATGCGTTGGAAGAGACTCTATCTATTATTGATGGTGAGGTATTAAAAGAAGCTGTGAAATCGATTTTACTAGCTAATCTAGTACATTTTTATGGAGACGGAGGTTCTGGCGCAACAGTCTTAGACGCTCATCATAAATTCATAAACACGGGAATTCCGACTGCATCTTACACTGACTCACACCTTCAACTTATGTCTGCTTCACAGCTATCCGACCAAGATGTAGCTGTGTTTATTTCCCAAACCGGTTCAAATCATGACATCTTGAAAGCATTAGAAATCGCTAAAAATAATGGCGCAACAACGATAGGTATTACTACGCTAACTAAATCCCCCCTCAGTGATGGTGTCGACATTCCGCTTTATACTATTTCAGATGAAACTGATTACCGTTCTGAAGCCCTATCATCACAGCTCGCACAGCTTAGTATCATTGATGCACTTTATGTTAACGTCAGAATTGGCCTAAATGGACAGATGCAACAATCTTTATCTAAAATTCGTGATCTAAATTCAATGAAGAAAATCTAATAAAAGCGGTTAATTAAACACAATTTCTCGCGTTCATAATATCATGCCGTTGTAGTATTGTGTATGGTAGCTCGTGCTCTGGCTGACGTGACAGAGCACGAGCTACCAATTAAAAACAAAATTGTTTTTTCCATATAGGGATTGATATAGTGACAGGGTTGTAGTATGTTTTTTATAATTTGGTAGTTATGTTCTGAATATTTTTGACTTCACCTATATTATAGTGTGCGTTCAAGAATCTGTTGCAATAGCTACCCTTCATTGCTTCGAAGTTATTCAACAAGGGGAAAATCCATCTTTTGGAGGGAGTTTGTTATGTTTGAAAGACTATTTTCATCAATTGGAATTGGATCTACAAAAGTAAATACCGTTCTATTTCAAGGTAAGATTGAACGAGGGAAGGAAGTGACTGGCGAGATTCATGTCTTTGGGGGAGGAAAGGCTGAACAGACCATCTCTGAAATTTATATCCATGTTGATACAGAGTTCCATAGATTTGATGATGACATGACGGAATTTCCAGATCTTACAGAACCTATATTAGAAATAAAAATTACCGATCCATTAGTAATTAAACCACACGAAGAGAAAATTGTTCCGTTTTCATTTATTTTGCCTTTTTATACGCCCGTTACATTTAAAGAACAAAAAATTCATATTCAAACGGATTTAAGTATTAACTATTTCAATCATCCAATTAATACATATGATTTTGACGTCATTGATCCATTAGTTGATGAAATTAATAGTTATTTTATAAAACAAGGCTATCACCATGAAAGCCGGAGTGGGCTTTCTAGACTTAAACCACCTACCAACACAAATCCAACTCATTGTTTACAAACCTTTCAGCTTATCCACGACCAAGGAAATCAGGTTTATTTTGTAGGTAATGAGAAAGACATTAGTGTATATGTACGTGAAAAAGATACAGTGCAACATTATTCAATAAAAAGAAATGGAGATATAAAAAATCAATTACTTATGATTCCACTTCCTAAGTAAGATAAAAAAACAACTTCATCATGCCTCTTCTTAGTTAAAGGCTTAGTATGTTTGTTTGTCTCTGAGAGTAATCTTAAGTCTGTTATATCAACAAAATGTGCACAACATCAAAAAATCCGATGTGCTTTCTAATCTACGTAGTACAACAAATTATATTTATTTGTTTGCCAAACAAATAAATATAATCTATAATAACAAACTATGATACTAATAAACAAAATCGTTTACATTTTATTGGAAGCGATTGCACTTTGTTTTATTTTTAGGAGGGTAAATCATGGGAGTTTCAGAAGAAAATAAGAGAGAAGGCACGTATCACACTGCAAAAATTTGGCAAATAGCTTTTTTCGCTTTGAATAACACGGCGACGAATTTGTTCTTGTTTGCCATCGGTTTTGTGACTTATTATGCGACAGGTATTGTTGGACTATCTGTTATGATCATAAGTACAATCTTAACACTGATGAGAGTTTTCGATGCGTTCACCGACCCAATTATCGGATTCATCATCGATAGGACAGAAACTAAGTTCGGTAAATTCCGACCGATCATGTTAATTGGTAATATTATTTTACTTATCTCATTCTTGGTAATGTACAATGTTACTCACCTTGTACCAGAGGCCATGCAGTTGCCGTTTTTCATCGGTATTTATGCTCTTTACATTATCGGTTATACGTTGCAAACAACTGTCACACGTGCAGCACAAACTGTTTTAACAAATCACCCGAAGCAACGACCTTTATTCACCATTTTCGATTCTGTTTATAACATTTCTCTGTTTACTGGAGGACAAATTTATATTTCCTCTTATTTAGTATCTAAGCACGGAGACTTTTCAACAAGTCTTTTCACAGAATTGTCTCTTGTTGTCGTTATATTAGCCTTTGTGTTTACTATTTTGGCAATCCTTGCAATCAAGTCTAAAGACCGTCATAAATATTATGGTTTAGCAGAGATCGGTGTCAAGGTTCGATTCAGAGATTATTGGCCGGTACTTAAGAGAAACCGTCCTCTACAAATGCTTGTTATCGCAGCTTCTACTGATAAATTAGCTGGCCAAGTAATGAACCAACAAGTAGCGATGGTTATGTTATTCGGGATTATTCTCGGTGACTTTGCCTTAAGTGGCACCATATCCCTCATCGCCATTGTTCCAAGCTTTTTAATTACGTATTTGGGAGTTGTCTATGCGAGAAAGAACGGATTAAAAAGATCCCTTGTTCATTTTTCGTGGCTAGGGGTAATTGCATTTGGTATTCTCGTTGGTTTATTCACGTTTGGTGATCCGCAAAATATGACCCTTGATAATATTGGTATCATGACGATCCTTTTCATCTTGTTATTCAGTATCGGACGTGGGGTTTCCACTTTTACACCATCTATTGTGATCCCTATGATCGCAGATGTATCAGACTATGAAACACACCGAACTGGTCGATACGTACCAGGCATGATTGGAGCATTATTTTCCTTTATTGATAAAGCCGTATCTTCGCTTGCTCCCGCCATTGTTGGTGGACTCGTTGCAATCATTGGCTATCGAGATGAATTTCCACAGTTGGGCGAATCCCCTACTACGGATTTGTTCGCGATGACGATGATCATTTTCTTTGGTATCCCTATCTCCATGTGGTTAATATCAATCATCGCAATGCGTTTCTATACGTTGGATGGGAAGAGAATGGAAGTAATTCAAGAAGAAATGGCAGCCGTTAAAAATCAAATTTATGATGCGAAAGAGAAAAAAGCTCTTATAAAGGCTGAACAAGAAAAAAATGAAAATATTCATCCAAACAATGAAAAATAAGAGATAAACAAGGCTTGCCCTAAACGAAGAGTTTAGGGCAAGCCTCCTTTGCAGCTTCTTTTAGAGATGTTGTTCCACTTCTTCTTTTTTTATATCACGGAACGAGATCCGATAGGATTGCAACGAGAAAAACGGATTCAACAGGTACTCCATACCCATTTAAAATTAAACCGATTAATTGAAGATCTTTTTGAGATTCCCAAAATAGATCTAGACCAATTAGCCATGGAACAAACACTAGTAAATAGCGAAGAATATTTCACTAAGACACTTAAAGAATCAGAAATAGAACAAGGGAAGTCTTTTCTGGTGACAAGTTGTCGAAAGATTTTGTACTCTGTATTGAACCAATCCGGATGTACTTCCGAATGATTAATATCTTTTTCGTTAAAAGTCGTGATTACTGCGACTGCATAAGTTATCTCCTATTAAATAATGAAACTGTGGTTTTACTTTTCTAACCAATAAACTTTTCCCTATTATACTATTTAAACAGACTAGTCCGATTTTTTGCTTATATGTACAAACTGAGATCTTACTAACAAATCTCATAAATATAGTGCCTGCGCCCTGTGTTATACACTGGGAAAAGGCACCAATCTAATCTTTTTTCAACCGTGGATCTAATGTGTCTCGTAATGCATCACCAAATAAATTAAAGCCTAAAACAAATAATGCTAGTGTCAAACCTGGGAACAAGGTTATCCACGGTGCTTCAACAATGTACGATCTCCCTTCGCTCATGATTGAACCCCAACTAGGAGTGGGTGGTTGTACCCCTAATCCTAAAAAACCTCGTGTATTTAGATGAAAGGTGTACAAAGCTGTTGACCAAATCTCATTTAATCGATCGTTGGAGCTTTTAAAACTGCCACGGTAGTTGACTGGTAAATATTCATAAAGCATCGAGATCGACTCTATTTGAAAATCTTCCGTGGCTGGAACGATTTGGACATAGCGATAGGCTCGTGATTCCTTAAATGTAAAAGAGGAATCTGTTTGTGTGCTGTCTATTGAAACACGGTCTAACAATACACAGTGATCTCTATCTTCTGCCTCTTCTTTTGATTCCCCATAATAAACGGTAAGATCACTTCGGCCTTTTATTCCATTCAACTGGAGATATCCGAAAGTCTCTTTACCAAAGTCAACAAACCACCCATCGGTCCTCCGCTCTACAGTTAATGGCTGCTGCGTGCTCGTTTCCAATCGGAACTGGGAGGGCATTGTTTCAGGACAATTCAACACATCTTGCCAGCATCCGACGGTATGCCACTGTTTGTCATAACAGGATACTTGCCAATTACTGTCCGTCTTAATGTGTTCCCCTTCTATAAATAAGGCTGGAACACCAACATCATTAAAAACAGTAACGTTCAATTCATGCTTGCCTGCTGGCAACTTCATTCGATGATCGTGATATCTCTCATTATCTTTTTCATCTAAATATACTGCGAATTGTCCGTCTGCATGTATAGTGATTTCCTCAGGATACTCCAGTTCATACGCATAAGTGAAAATAACTGAACTATAATGCCGATCAAGTCTCCAATAGGCAGGGTAAATGACGCCACGCATTTGTCTTCTTACGGAAATTTGCTCATGTAAATAAATCTCCCAATCTCCTGGATACCAGATCCAACATCTATTTTCTCTAGTCAAATTCTTTTTCAATGCCTTCCTCACTCCTTACATGATTCTAGCTCTGTCTAGTATCAAGAAATGTACGAAGTAAATAAGTAGGTGTACAACTCCACGCATGACAATAACTATTAATCAGGTGATTACCGTACGGAGAAAATTCTTTGTCTTCTGGGTTATACAGCTCCCAAAATGTATCTGCTCCATCTTTAATCATTCCACCCCAATAGTGCTTTAAAAGTTTAATAGCTTCCTCTGTTTCACCGGTAAGGAAAAGTGCTTCTGCTAAATGATGATACATATATGGTGTATTCATACCGATTTCGGGTTTTTCTACTAGCAAATTTTGAAGCAACTTTCGACTTGCCTCCTTATCAAGAACCTCAGCTAATACCATCCAAACTTGGGTAGCCCACGAGATTTGGTTATTTTCTCCACTTACAAAAAATCCGGCTTTTTCATTCCATAAGTGAGTCTTTGCAGCCGTTGTTATTGTTTCTACTTTTAGCGTTAAATAAGCTTCTTCTTCTGTTTCTCCGAGTTCATTTGCTAGATTAATTGCTCGTTTTAACGCATAAATTAAGATTGCCTGGGAAGGTCCTTGCTTGTTTAAATCAGGATGCCAATCGATAAACGACCACCATGAAGAATCATCTTTTACGATCCCATTGTCCTTTACTCTTTCTAATGCTAATTCAATTTGCCGATGGGCTGTTCCCCAAAGTTCAACTAACGTTTCTTTGTCTTTCGTTACTTGATAATAATCAAAGAGTGTTGTTGTGAAAAAGAGAGAATAATCAAACAAGAAAGTATCATCCGGGATGAGGCTAGGTTCCACAAATAAATTTGCAGCTACTTGTCCGTTCTCATTTGGTACCGCTGCAAACTGATACAAATTCCGTTTCACTAGATCATTGTTTTTAAACGTGACATAATTTGCTAGTGCCTGCAATCGCAAGTCACCAAGCCATAGTCGCCGATCACGTTTTGGTCCATCTTCAAAAACGTCTTGCATACAATCCTGCAATGTTTTAATACTTACTTCATCTAACTTATTTAACAATGGATCCTCATGGTTCAGTTCCTTCACATTAGACACATCCGCCGAGGTTACAGCTTGGCACCGAACCTCGTCAAAAGACACATTAAATTTTTGGGATGTATCAAGGATTTCTACTTTCATATAACGGAAACTATAACGCCGCGGCAATTTAATCTCATTTGGTAGCACATCAACATGCAGAGTTTCTTCCTGTAACCACGAACTACTAATCCATCCATCATAGCTAGAAAATGGCTCAGATACCTCAACAGGCATTTCACCGAAAGTGAACCTCACATGAAGAGGAGCATCCGGTGGGCTGCCAACTGGGGACACATTCATGGAGACATATCCAACAACATGTTGACAAAAATCTAAAATAAAGGACTCCCCTTTTCCAAAACTTTGCGTTGCTAATTGCTGATAGTCTTCCGTTGGGACTACCTCCCAACCGTGAATGATATCCTCATTAGTTATCGTCTTCACTACACGATTCGGAGTAATAGTTTCTTGATAGATTTTCGGTTTAAGTGCGTCAGCTTTTTCTTCAAATAACTGATTACGTACAACTTTTTGATTAGGATCACTTTGAAAACTCATTTTATAAACCATCCTTTATATATTCAAAATGAAACGTACCTGATTCGACTCTTACAAGTAGTCCTTCTTTGACAGTCTCACACGAAAGAATACCATCAGTGGTTTCCATGTTTACACCACTTTCTTTCACGCGTTCTGCTTTAGCATTAGGAAGAATGATTTCTGCGGTTGTATTTGCCGGAACTGTAACTTCCATTGTCACGGTTTTCTCATCCGTTATTTTCCAATAGCTTCTAATTAATCCGTACGTCGATTCCAGTGAACCTTCTGCCCATTCTAACCCTGTTCCCATATGGGGAGATATCGTAAATGTTTTATAACCTGGGTTGTTTTCATGTAATTCGATACCAGCTACTTTACGATACAGCCAATCACCGATTGCTCCATATGCGTAATGATTGAATGAGTTCATATCCGCACTCCAAAAATCACCGTTTTCTTTCAGACCATCCCAATGTTCCCAAATCGTAGTCGCACCCTTTGTAATCTGGTAAAGCCACGATGGATAGTCCTTTTGAAATAATAATTTATATGCTGTTTCATTTTGATCATTTTCACTTAATACATGGTTTAAATAAGGTGTACCGACAAACCCTGTTGTTAAATGCCAATCACTTTCTTCGAGTAACTCCATTAGCTTTTCTACAGCACGATCTTTTGCTTTTCCTTCAAGTAAATCAAACATTAATGCAAGTATTTGTCCAGTTTGTGTGGAAACAGCTAACTTTCCATTCGGAGTCACAAATTCATCGGTTAGCATTTTAATGATATTCGTTTCGAGCTGTTGGTAATAAGCAACATCTTCTTCTTTTCCTAAAACCGCAGCAGTTTTCTTTACGAGTGACGTCGAGTATGCATAAAAAGCAGTTGCAATATACGAGCGGTCCGTTGCTCCGACATAGCTATCTGGTTTTGAATCCAGTGCTAACCAATCGCCGAAGTGAAATCCTGTATTCCAGAGATACTCGTTCTCCCCTTGATTGCGTATATACTCAATCCATGAAGTCATACTCTCATATTGTTCTTCCAAAATTCTTCGGTCGCCATAACACAAATATAACGTCCAAGGGCAAATAACTGCAGCGTCTCCCCAAGCAGCCGAGCTAAATGGGCGATCAAAAATATCCTCTTCATCATCGCCAGCAATCACATTTGGGACGACGAATGGTACTCCGCCTTCTTCATCCTGTTCTACTTTCAAGTCATGCAACCACTTTGTAAAGAAGGGAGCTACATTTGTTAAATAGGCGGCAGTTCTAATAAACATTTGCGCATCACCTGTCCAGCCAAGTCTTTCATCACGCTGTGGACAATCGGTAGGAACATCTAAGAAATTACCTTTTAATCCCCAAACGATATTGTGTTGGAGTTGATTAATCATCGGATCAGAACATTTAAAATCCCCTGTCACTTTCAAATCGGAATGTAAGACGATCCCTGTAAAATTTTCTAATTGAATTTGATCGGATTCAAACCCATCTAATTTAATATAACGAAAACCTTGGAAAGAAAAAGTTGGTTCAAAGGTTTCTTTTCCCTCTCCATTTAAAATATACCGAACGGTTTGTTTTGCTTTGCGTAAATTCTCTGTATAAAAATTACCCTGATGATCTAAAACTTCCGCATGACAGATTTCTACTTCTTGTCCTGATTTACCTGTAATCGAAAAACGAACCCAGCCTACCATGTTTTGTCCTAAATCAAGAACTATTTCTCCTTTTGGTGTCTCGATTAATTCGATTGGTGTTATTTCGTTCATTATTTTAACCGGTACATTTTCCTGCGCTACAAGGATGTCTTTTGAATAAGTGATGACTTCAGCTGATTTCCACTCCTGATGACTTTTCTTTATCCTTGCATCATAGGTTTCCCCGTGATAGATTTCTGACATTAAAATCGGACTTTTTGAAACTTTCCAACTATCATCTGAAAAAATTGAAATTGTTTCTCCACTGTGAAGTTCAATCTCTAATTGAGCTAATAACGCTAACCGGTTTCCGTAATGATTACTTTTTTCTTCAAATCCAAGGTTTCCTTTATACCAACCATTCCCTAGTAATCCAATGATCTCATTTAAACCTTGCTTCAATAAATCGGTAACATCGTAGGTTTGATATTGTAAACGATTCTCGTAACTGGTCCATCCTGGTGTAAAAAAGTCATCACCAATGCGCTGACCATTTAATTCAAGCTCATACAAGCCTAAAGCAGTTGCATATATACGAGCAGATTTAACAGGTGTATCTACTTGGAAATCACGTTTCAGTATTGGACAAGGTTTTCCATTGATATCGAGTGAAGGGGAAATCCAATCAGCTACCCAATCTCTTTGATTAAGCAGACCCATTTCCCAATAGTGAGTTTCTGACCATCCAGAAGATTCATCATGTTGGTTTTTCACTCGGATCCGATAATAGTATCTCTTCCGTGATTCCATCGTTAATTCTTTTAATTCTACAAGAATACTTTCCTCCGTGACTACTTCTCCGGAGTCCCAGATGATCTCTGAAAAATCATTTGATTTTGCTATTTGGATCTGATACGATTTTTGTCTTATGCCTCTTTGATCCGAAAGTGTTTTCCAACTAATTCTCGGTTGTGCGACATCAATACCCATTGGATTCTCTTTATATTCACACGTTATTTTCTCTATTTTGAACATTTGGTAACGCCTCCTAAATTAAATAGATTATCCCTTGACTGATCCTGCAGTCATACCTGCTACAATTTTCTTACTGAATATTAAAAATAAAATAAATGGAGGTATTGTTATAAGCAATACGTTTGCAAATAATAAATTCCAAGACGTATTATACATACTCATAAAGTTATATAACGTTAGCTGAACCGTCGCATTGTCTGCTCCCGGGAAAAAATAAAGCGGATGGACAAAGTCATTGAAAATCTGTACAGAATTTAAAATGATCACGGTCGCGTGAATTGGCTTTAGCATTGGGAAAATAATCTTGAAAAATAACTGCCAACTGCTACATCCATCGATAATTGCTGCTTCATCAATATCTTTAGGAATTGTTGCGATAAAGCCCGTATATAAAATAATGGAAAAAGGAATGGAAATAGCAACCATAACCAAAATAATACCTGGCATTGTTTTAAATAAACTTAATCTTTCCAACACCCAAATTGTTGGAACTACTGCAGGTGGGATCATTAAACCTGACAGGAATATCGCACCAATAACAGATATCGATTTCCCAGTACGTCGTTGTAAAATAAACCCTGCCATAGATGCTACTACCATCAATATTAAAATCGAGCTAACTGTAATAATAGAACTGTTAAAAAATGCACGGATTAACATGCCATTTTGTGCCTGGAGAACTTCTGTAAAGTTTTCAATAATTCGAAATTCCGTTGGCCAACTTATAGATAATTGAGAAGCTTCTGCACTTGTTTTAAATGAATTAACTAAAATAAAATAAAATGGAACTAGAAAAGTTAGAATTACAACAATTACTGCCATAACCTCAACAGCAATTTTAGTAAAGTTTACTTTCTTTTTAGGATTTTTATTTTTCTCATGCGCAGGTTGTGACATCGGTTTTTTATCATTCAAAGGTTGTTGCATCAAATATCCACCTCTTTTCTAGTGAGCATCTTAAATATCGGAAACACAATAAGGGCTACTAAAAGAAACAGAATTACGTTACCTGCCGTTGATAATCCATAGAAACCTGCTTGATATTGCTTGTAAATAATGGAGGCAATCAGGTCAGAACTAAACCCTGGCCCTCCGCCAGTCATAGCCCATACTAAATCGAATGTGCGTAATCCACCAATTAAAGCTAAAATAATAACTGCATTCGTTGCTGGACGAGAAAGCGGTAAAGTAATATTCTTAAAGGCATCAAATTTGTTTCCGCCATCAATTTGTATTGCTTCATAGTAATCTTTAGGAATAGACATCATCCCTGCGATAAATATAACCGTCGCAATACCGACACCCTTCCAGACATCTACTAATGCAACAGAATACAAAGCGAGGCTAGGATTTCCTAACCAGTTTGGTCCACTAATACCAAAAAACGCTAACACTTCATTGATTAATCCTTCTGACGGATGCATTAACACACTAAAAGCAATACCTACTGCGATCGTACTTACTAATACCGGAAAAAAGATTGCTGAACGTAAAAAGTCTTTTGTTTTTATTTTAGATGTTAAAAATACTGCAAACAGCAATCCGAAAATCACTTTTAAAATAGTCGTTACAAAAGCAAAGATAAACGTGTTTTTAAACCCAATTAACAAGGATGGATCATCAAAAAACATTTTAAAGTTATCAAAGCCGATCCAAGTCCATTCACGAAGATTCCACCTGGTAAAACTAAAAAAGAAAGACATAACCGTCGGAAATACAAACAAAAGGCCATAGATGATGGCAGCGGGAATTAATAATTTTAAACTATATATTTTATTTACTTTCAACATACTCACTCCCTTACTTCTAAACTTCATACATAATCAGACTTATTTAACTAATGCCCTGTTATAGAATCTATAACAGGGCATATAATATTAATAATATTGAGCTATCGAATAAGTTATCTATTCATTCCATCCTTCAAGGTCTAATTGTTGTGCTTGTCGTTCTACATCTTGATCATAACTTTCAGCACCTTCTTGAGCAGATGTCATTCCTAAACCTACTTCAACAAGGATTTGTTCTAAGTTTGGTCCTTTTAGTGGAGATAAGAATTCTAGTGCAGGTCCAACTCTACCTTCCTCTAAATATGGAACCATTTCCTTAACTGCTGGGTAAGCATCTTCTGGTAACTCGACTCCTTTAAGAACATATGGACCTTGCGCCTTCATTTCAGCCATATACAATTCCTGACCTTCTTCTGATAGGAAAAATTCCATGAATTGTGTCACTGCCTCAACATTCTCAGAATCTTTATTCGCATACAAACCTCCTGGCATCCATAGCGTCATTCCATGATCTTCAGCATTCTCTCCTGGTTGACCGAAAAAGCCAATGTCGTCGATTTGATCTGGATAGGTTTCTTCTATTGCAGGTAAAGCAAATGTTAATATTGGATAATGTGCTGCTTCGCCTTCAGCCAACATTCTCAAGGCATCTTCGTACGTTGTTGATGTTTCTTCCGAATTAAAATGTCCTGCTTCTTGTAGTTCTGAAAGTTTTTCAAAACCTCTTAATGCTTCTGGCGTATCTGCAAATTTTGCTTCATTTGCTGTAAAATCTTCTGCAAATGTAGGTGCTTGACTGTGTACATTATAGTAGTCAGCCAAAATTACGAGTTGAGATGTCCAAGTATCTCCATACGACGCAATTACAGGGACTTTTCCAGCTTCTTTTATTGCCTCATTATTTGCCATTAGTTCATCCCAAGTATTCGGTACTTCTAATCCTAGTTCTTCATAAACCTTTTTATTATATAACCAACCTCCAGCTGAAGCGGATTCACCTGGAATTCCATAAGTCGCACCATCTACTGAAACAGTTTCGATAAATGTTTCATCTATTTTTTCTACAAATTCTTCACCCGATAGGTCATAAAAGTACTCTTCAGGATTCAATGCTTTAAAAAGGGAACCAGAGTTATACCACATCATATCGGTCATTTCACCAGTAGCAAGACGGGTCTTTACAATATTATCTCCCTCTGTTCCGCCTGGACGAATTTCTGTATTCAAAGTGATGTTATACCTTTCTTTGACTTCAGCAGCAACAGCATCAATACCATCTGTTACAGTTTGGTTGTCTACAAGAAAGGAGATCTCTGTTTCTGGAAATTCCTCTTCCGTATTAGTTGACTCACCACTTGTCTCATTTGCTGTAGTATCTTCATTATTGTTTGAACCACATCCCACAAGAAACAATGATAATAATAATGCGGCACCTAAAAATAGCCATAACTTCTTTTGACTTTTCACTTAAATGACCCCCTTTGAATTTTAAGCACGTTTTATGTTTTGTGCTATGTCCTTATTATATAAGCGCTTTCATGTTTAAAAAACCGAATATTTTTACTATTTAGGGGGTGAGATTTTACTTTTCATCCTTGTTATAATTTTAAATTTGTTTATATAAACATATAAAGTCAATCCAATTATGCTTCCAACTAAAGGCGCTTTTTATATTCAGCCGGCGTCAAACCTTCCATTCTTTTGAAAACCGTAGTAAAGTATTTATCGTCTTCATACCCCACTAGTTTGCTCACTTCAGCCGTACGGGTAATCCCTTTGTTAAAATACTCTTTTGCTTTGTTAATTCTATAAATCATCAGATATTCCGAAAAAGTCTTCCCTGTTTGTGCTTTAAATTCTCTGGATAAATAACTTAAACTGACGTGATTTTCTTCAGCAAAGGTTTGAAATTTTAAATTGGTTTGATACTGTTGATGGATCCAATGCAGAACACGCGGTATCAAATTTTTAGGCGCCACTTCATGAATCAAATCTTCTTCAACAAGCTGATCAATCATTTGTTCTAATGAATGATATAATTCATTAAAGGTTGAAACTTCCTGCAAATAGTCAAAATTCTTTTTAACTGTCTCTATTTGAACATCTGAACCTTTTTGCTGTTCTAGTTTGAATATGAGTGCATAATACATATTTCTAAGAAATAAAGATAATTGCCTCAGCGTTATTTGTTTTTCTTTCAGACTTTGGACTATATGTTGAACATACTCTTTTGCTTTGATAATTTCCCCATTTCGAATAGCAGTTTCAATTACCCGAATGTTCATCCACTCACCTGCCAAGTCAATATTTCTTTCTGTTTCTTCTCCTTTTATAAAGGAAGGTTGTCCATAATTCATGTGGTTTTCTATTCTTTGCTCCAAGATGTGTACAATTGACATCAAGCTCTCATCACATTTTTTTCTCATGAAACTAAGATGAACATGAATATCTTGATTTATAAATTTATATAAATCATTGACTTTCGCTTCAAAAAGAGATTGTTGGTTCTCGTCTGTAGCAGCGACTAACAAAAGCTTTCGTTGATTATCTATGTTGATACAATAGATCTGCTCGTTAGTAAGATAAGTGTCTGATAAGATTTGCTTGAAATCTTCATCCGTGCCTCTTGATGAAGACCACCCTCGAGTAGCCTTCCAATTTTCAGCAAGCATATAAATAATATAATAGTCATCTTGGTTAAATACATTCATTTCGTCTAGTTCTTTCTCAGACTGCAACATTTTGTTCACCGACCAGTGCCTTTTCTCTTCAATTTCTTTATGCTCTTCTTCAATAATAGAAATCGAGCGATCTACAACATCATACAAAGCTTCTCTTTTAACCGGTTTAATCAGATACTCTATCACCCCTAATTTTATTCCCTGACGAGCATACTCAAATTGGTCATGGACGCTTAATATCACGCATTTTATCGATTCATCAAATGTTTTTATTTGTTCTATTAGTTCTAATCCACTCATACCCGGCATCGTAATGTCTGAAATCACTAATTGAGGTGTTACTTCTTCAAGCATATTTATCAAGTCTTCTCCATTAGCAAACGGGTATATTTTGTGCTTTGGTTCATATTTTTTTAAGAGTCCTTCTAATTCTAGCAACGACCAATACTCATCTTCAACAATAAAAATATTCATTTAATGTCCTCTCCCCTCAGGTAAATCATTCTCGGAATTGTAAGGAATTTTTAACGTTGTTATTGTTCCTGAACCAACCTCACTTCTGATCTCTAATCCAAAGGTTGGACCGTACATTAAACGTATTCTTTGTTGTATATTAATTAAACCTACTCCCATATGCGGTGCTTCCGTTTCAATTGGATTGGAATACGATAGTCTATTTTCAATTTGCTTCAATTTCTCTGGCTCAATTCCGTTCCCGTTATCTTTCACTTGTATCAATACTGTATTTCTATCTCTTAGTACATTTAATTCTACAATTCCCCCCATTTTTTTATCGGCTAAACCATGATTGATCGCATTTTCAATAATAGGCTGAATGGATAGCTTTGGAAGGAATGTTTCTTCTGCTCCTTCTTGCACATCAGATACAAGTATGAATCGATCCATAAAACGATGCTTTTGGATGTTAATATAATTATTGATATGGTCCAATTCCTCTTTTAATGGCACTGGCTTATCCAAATCTTTCATCGTGTACTTAAATAGATCGGAAAGGGATTCTGAAATCTCCGCGACTTCCTCCACCTGTTTTACCCGACTAATTGCCTTCATGACATTCAGAGTATTATATAAAAAATGTGGATTGATTTGTGATTGTAACGCTGATATCTTTGCGTTTTTCTCAGTGATTTTTGATTCATACACTTCTCTGATTAGTCGGTTAATACTTTCAAGCATATTGTTGTATACTCTTGTCACAATATCCATTTCCTTATTACCGGTAAAATTCATTCTTTCTGTTAAATCCCCTTGCTCTACTCCTTCCATTTTTAACGTTAACTCTCTTAATGGTTTTGCAATCTGATAAGAAAGAAAATAAGAAACTAACGCGATAAGTACAATTGCGATTAGACCCGTACTAAAAATAAACAATAAAATTTGATTTCGTTCATATATGATAAAGTCATCATCAATGAGAATGATTGTATCCCATCCTGTTTGTGGTGATTTATTATATGTATACAAGTATTGATCTTCCTTCCATACCAATTCTCCACCATCAGACTGATTTAAAAAAATGGATCTCTCAAAGCCGTCAATTTTAGCGCCCGTTAACTCTTCATCATAATCAAATATAACATTCTGGTCCTGATTCATAATGAGAAGTTGCATATACTCTTCTAATTCATTCACATCTTCAAATTCTAACAAATTAGTAAAAGCATCGATGTTAATATCAATTTTCATAGAGCCTATTTTTTGTCTCTGAGGAATATTGTATATATTTCGGACTAGTGACACTACTTTTCTTTTTTCACCATTTGCTAATGTAGTTTCAGTTGTTGGTAATAACATAAATTCGCTTTTCTCTAATGAATCCAATTCTTTTTTCCACTTTTGTTCTTCCAATAAATAGATAATATCCACATTTCCTTGCTTGACATATTCATAGGCGATATTTTCATTGGTGTAAATTGTAATTCTTTCTATGTCTTTACGTGGGTAAACATGATTAAACAACAAATTATATACACTATTTTTTATCAAATACGCTTCGTAAGCAGTTCCAATTTTTGTTTCTACTAAAAGACTTTCCTGTAAATATGGGTCAGTGAATATCGCCAATGAAAGTCTCTCTATATCTTGAAAATACAAGTCGATTGTTCGACTAAATTGAGTAGACAAGATATTTGATAACGACTCCGCTTGTTTTTTCATTTCATTCACGTTGCTAATATAAATAGCAATAGCTATGATACTGATTATAATAACGTTTACAATTGTAATTGTAATAAATAATTTCATTTTTAAACTGAAAGACTTCATTATTAACCCCACCTGTTCCTTGTGCCCTTTTTGACTAAGTCATAAGTTTTTTCTTTTGCTTACCTATGTTTAGATAGTAACACGCTATCTTAATTTATTGTTCTCGAATTCTTATTATATCCTAGGTAATGAGACTTTAGTTGGTTAAATATTTGAAATTTTTGTACACTTAGTGAATTTGTTTAGCAAGTACTGTCTCTGTTTGTTGCTTTCCCTGCTGGAGTCACCGCCAGCTTCTTTTATCCCTAAAAATAATGATTCAATAATAACAAAATCCCATCGTATTAATTTTCAAGTTATTATGCTAGTACTAGAAAAGATTAAACAGAACTAATAATGGGTATACATAAGTTCTATATGCAAAAAAATGAGGTGCTTTTATATGGAAGATTATAAAAAAAATAGTATTTCTCTTATTGGAGCAGTGGGGCTAGGGACGGGTGTCATGATCAGTGCAGGGATTTTTGCACTACTCGGACAAGTAGCCGAGCTTGCTGGATCATGGTTTCCAATTATATTTATAGTCGGTGGGATTGTAACAGCATTCAGTGCCTACTCTTATGTAAAACTAAGCAACGAGTTCCCTTCCGCCGGTGGTATCGGAATGTTTTTAGTGAAGGCTTATGGAAAAGGAACAATTACTGCCTCTGCAGCACTTTTAATGGCATTTTCCATGGTTATTAATCAAAGTCTGGTGGCAAGAACGTTCGGAACTTATACACTTCAACTCTTCGATGGGGAACAAAGTAGTTATTTTGTTCCTTTATTAGGTGTTGGTTTGCTTACTGTTGCATTTCTAATAAATATTTCAGGGAACAGTTTCATTCAATCGTTTACTTCGATTGCTTCTCTATTAAAAATTACCGGTTTATCGATCTTTGCAATAGCTGGTTTATGGGTGGCTGGCTTTTCATTCACACCTGCAAATGGAGGTGGCGATGTATCCGACCCATCATTTATTCATTACATTGCAGCTGTTGCTCTGACTATCCTGGCTTTTAAAGGGTTCACCACGATTACAAACAGCGGATCTGAAATAGTGAAACCGAAGAAAAACGTTGGCCGAGCAATCATGATTTCTATTTCGATCAGTCTCTTGATATACTTACTGCTTGCCTGGGCTGTATCAAGCAATTTATCTTTACCGGGAATTATTGAGGCAAAGGATTATGCTCTTGCGGAGGCCGCCAAACCCGCTTTCGGTAATTATGGTCTGTGGTTAACGGTTGCAATAGCCATTTTGGCAACGATATCCGGAATAATAGCTAGTGTATTTGCAGTGTCTCGAATGCTAGCCATGTTGACAGACATGAAACTTATACCTCATAAGCATTTTGGAATGCCGGGTAACATTCAAAAACACACTCTCGTCTATACGATTGTCATTGCGATGGCACTCACTATCTTTTTTGATTTAAGCAGAATTGCTTCAATGGGGGCCATCCTTTACTTAGTCATGGACATCATTGTTCATTGGGGAGTTCTGAAACATCTGCGAGAAAAAGTTGGGGCGAATATATTTATTGTAGCGTCAGCTCTTGTGTTCGACGCTGTTGTTCTCGGAGCATTTGTATGGGTTAAAGCGACTTCTGATTTGCTGGTAGTTGGCGTATCCATTTTGTTTATTGCTATTATTTTTGTCGGAGAGCGATTTTTTCTTAAGAATACCGCATAACTCTATCAATTTATAAAAAAAGATGTCTCAAAGTTAAATTTGAGTCATCTTTTTTCAATCGATCATCTATGAAGTAGTCCATGTTTGAGAAACTTTAATAGTTCAACCAGGCTTTACTGTACTTTTCAAGAATAATTGGGTGAATTAATGTATTAATTTCCAACGTAACTAAATCTCCATTTTCATCATAAATTTCTTCATCAATATCCTTACCGAAAAGAGTTAATCCTCTCATTACTTCACTCGTCAGAAAGGTGGTTTCTTTGTTAATTTCAATGTTGGATAAGTCGACCGGCTCTCTTTTGGCTAAAATAAAGCCCCAATTCCCAAAGCTAGGAATATCTACTTGAAAATTTTCTGTGTATAAATCTGTTGCTTCAATCGTCTTATTAATCGTCCAGTATACCTCTGTTGCAAAAGTTGGGCTTGTTGCTTGGACCATTAATGAACCACCAGGAGAAAGGTGGTTTCGCAACAGTTGATAAAATTGTAGGGTGTAAAGTTTACTCAGTGATTCATTGTTTGGATCAGGCAAATCAACAAGAATTACATCATAAAATTCAGCAGATTCCTTGATAAACTCAAAAGCATCGTCATTGATTACAGTTAGTCGTGAATCAGAAAAAGCCTCTTCATTTAGCTGTACAATATCATGATTATCTTTTGCTAAGTCGATGACAGCCGGATCTAAATCGACTAATGTGATGGACTGTACTTCATCATACTTTTTCAACTCTCTCACAGCAAGACCGTCTCCACCACCTAAAATAAGGACATTTTCCTTTGTTTCTGCCGTTGCCATAGCAGGATGGACAAGTGTTTCGTGATATCGGTACTCATCAACCGAACTGAATTGCAGTTGACCATCAAGAAACAACCTTAAGTCTCCTTGCTCTTTCGTTAAAATAATTTTTTGGTATTCACTATTCGAGTTATATATAATTGGATCTTTATACATCTTTTGTTCGAAGGAAAATGCCATCTCTTCTCCCCACAAAACACCTGCTGTAAGAAGAACTAGAATAGCGACTCCAGCAACACCATGTTTTCGGTACGTTGGAATCTCTTTTCGGAAATAAAATAAAAGCCACAGTGCAATGATCACGTTAATAATAGCTACAACAAACGCTGTTTTTACAAGCCCTAACTCAGGTCGAAGCAGGAAAACGAAAAGCAGTCCGCCAATTAAGCCGCCCGCATAGTCTGAGAAAAGAACGCGTGCAGCACTCCGATTAAGCGTTTCACCAATATCATTCGCTTTTCGAATTAAGATTGGCAGCTCTACCCCGGTTAATGTTCCAACAATTAAGGTAACCGTATAAAGGAAGAAAGCATCCGTACCACTGCTTAAATAAGCGGTAATACCAAAAAGAAGGAATGTGGATAATCCTCCAACTAAACCAATTAAGTATTCAATCCAAACAAAGGATAATATTAAGTTTTTCGTTACTTTTTCACTGATCGTTGCACCAATTCCCATTCCCGTCAAAAACAAAGAGATAACTAATGTGTATTGTTTTACTCCGTCTCCTAAAAGATAGGAACCTACCGCACCAAAAAGGACTTCGAAAATAATCCCACATATAGATACAATTCCCGAAGCCCAGTAAATTGCTTTTGTTTTGTTTAATTCTTCATTAACCACTTTATATTCTCCTTTATTTTGTATAAAAAGAGTACCCAACTCTATTCTCAAAGAGATTCTATAAGAAAAACGCAAAGCGTCTTTTATTAAATACAGCGTGAGCTTTCGCCACCATCATTTAAGCATCAAGAACGCCCCTCCCTTGATGCGTGTGGCGTAAAGATAGCTGTCATCTACTTTTTTACCTTCAAAAAAATTGAAATCTTTCAAATTCTTACCTTGTTATAAAAAACACCATGGTGTTCGTACCCATCCATTATGAAAGTGGGTATGTAAACACCATGGCTTCTCACTATATTTAATACTCATCGAGCGATGTCAATAAATTACGTGATGGATGCCCCAATCACTAAAGCAAGACCAATAGAAACAGCTAAACTAATCATCCCTACGGAAACATTGCCTTTCTTTAATTGTTCCTCAACAGAAAAGGATCGAGTCACTAATTCAAAAATAAAATAAGCAATCATTTGTAATGCTACACCCACGAGGCCCCAAATTAACGTTTCAACTAACTCGCTGCTGCTATATACTGCAAACGCTAAGATAATACATATACCAATGATTTTTCCTGAAATCGATAAAGCTACGGCATTATTGCCATTTAATACCTCATCCCAATCCTTGTATTTAGTTAAACTTTCAAATATCACTAAGCCGATGATAACAATAATGATAGCAAGTACGAAATACATAAGTGTTAATAAAAATGGTTCCATTTTATTACTTCCTCTCTCTATTTATTTACCCGATCCTGGGCCGCCACCTCGAACTGTACCGCCACGAACGGTGGGACTATTTTCGTATCCTTTATAATTTCCGCCTGAAGAACTATAGCCACCATAGCATTGACTTGGATTACTCCCACATTGAGACCTGCGATTACTACCCCAGTCGTTCGTATTCAGCGCAGAATTAAGAACCGACATTACCAACATTCCCTGGAAAAAACTTGGATTGTAATTGTCCTTGACAAATTCTTTATTTGCTAATTCAATTAACGTGTTTGAACTGTTTTCTTCATCTTCCGTTAACATGACAAAAAATTTATCATAGACAAGCACTTGTTTGTTGTCATTTTTATCACTAATTTTTTCTGGCTGTTTAGCTCCTTCTAGCTCAAGAGCAACGTCATCTATTTTTTTCCCTTCAGCCACGTAAACCTCCGAGTAATTAGATGAGTCAACAGCACTTCCTACAACGTCAAACAATGGATAATTTTCTTGAACAAAATTTGCTGGTTCCTCTTTGTATATTGTTTCATAATCTGAACTTTGTGATGAGCAGGCACTTAATAGTAAAAACACTGTCACAATAAAAGTTACAAATAAAAGATTTTTCACCACTCCCACCCTCTTCTAAGAAAAACGGCGTAGCCGTCTTTTATTAAATGCAGCGTCAGCTTCCACCGCCATCTTTTAAGTATCAAGGATGGGTTTCCCTTGATACGCGCGGTGTGAAGGTAGCTGCCAATTATATAAATTAGCTCTTAAGAAAAACGGCATAGCCGTCTTTTATTAAATTCCCCTCACTATGTAGCGCAAATTAAAATATGCGACAGGAAGGTAGTCCATTCCAATTTCTAACGATCGAAAAAATTGGAAACAACTTAAAGGTCTCCCCCCTCTAAAATTCAAAAGAAGAGAGAGACTTTTATATTAGTCTTTTGATATTTTCTTCTTTAACGCTGCGAGTTCATCATCAACATCGTTGCTGCCAAGCGAGTCAAGTTCATCGTCTAAGCTACGACTGGAAGAGCTTAAATCATCGCTTGTCTCAGCTTCTGCCTCAAGTTGCATGACCTTTTCTTCCATTCGGTCAAATCCTTGTCTAGACTGATCATCACCGATAGAAGACATGGAACGGTTAATATTCTTTCTTGTCTTTGCGGATTCTGCTCTAGCTTTTAACGTATCTTTCTTTATCTTCATTTCATTGTATTCCTGTTTCATTTCATCCAGCTTTGCTCTTAACATGTCAGCATCTGCTTTTGCACGCGTGTAGGATTCCTTGAACGATTCTGCTTGAGCCGAGTGAGTTTTTTTATCTTCCAATGCTCTTCTGGCTAAGTCTTCATTTCCTGATTCTAACGCTTTAAGAGCCTGTTCTTCTCGCTTTTGAACCATTTTATCTGCTTCTTCAAATTTCTTTTTTAGCAATTTTTCATTAGAAATCATTTTCGCTACAGAAGCTTCAGATTCACGAATATCCTCCGCCATCTCACGCATAAATTGATCTAGCATTTTTACAGGATCCTCCGCCTTATCAAGCATTGAATTTAGCTCGGAACCGACTACTGTCGAAACACGTTTGAAAAATTTAAACATTTATATTTCCTCCTCTATAAAATTAGTTGCCCGCTATGATTTTTATTTCATATTCTTCAATCGAAAACCCGTAACTTACTTCAATCTCACTGCCCCAAATTTCAACTGACAGGAAATGTTCTTCCTCGTCGTCACAGTAATCAAAGTAACGACAATCCTTATTGTTTACGTTTGCTCCTCTTCCTTCACCACTCACTCGAGCTGTACCCTTTTCATCTAAATAATAAGTAACATCATCATGCTCTATTTTTTTAGGTAAAGGTTCAGTTAGCTTCTTTGGTATCGATTCGTACATTCCTACTTCTAGTTCATCATCCATTTCAACACTTAACCACAATGTCTTCTCACCAAGAAGCTGATAGGCAGTCCATTCATACCCATCATCATTATACGTTAGTTTGCTAACAACTTGATAGTCTTCGAGATCATAATTTACAATATCATCAATCTCTATGTTCATCACAGTTCGTTCCTTCACCTTTGCGGTGTTTTCTTTTTTACCACCAAAAAGTTTTTGAAAGAATCCCATCCAGTCACATCCTTTACTGGCGTTAAATAGCCACTCTTACTCTTACGTAGGTTATTAATAAAAGTTTCACATTTAATCTTTTTTTTAGCATTTTTTTCAAAATCATCAAAAATTACGGCAACAGCCTATTATTTTAATAAAAGTTTGTATGTTTCCGTATCACATATAACATAAAGAACCGCTTCTTTTGGTATTTTTTCGTCCAACCGTCTGTTTATATTTAAATGATCACGGTCAGCAATTAACGTCGCTCCTTGCTGTAGCAAATCTTGAAAAGCATCACGATATGTCAGCCATTTTTCATTTACTTCCACTTTATAAAGATCATCACCATGTTGTCTACTCATAAGCTGAGAATAAATTTTACTAACCCCTTTATACATTGCTGAACGTACGGCTAAGGTAGATGTGGTATTCTGCGATAAAATAACTTCATCGACTTTCACGTGCGCAAAGTTAGAAGCATTTTTCTCAACCATAATTTCAACGGTGGTATGAACATTTGGAGCAACTCGTTCTACTGTTATAGCTATTGATAATGTTTTAGCATCCTGCAGGGAGTAGCCTTGAATTTTATCATCTGAAAAAACAATCACTGATTTTGCTTTTGTAATATTGGCTTTTAGTAATGTATCTTCCTCTGTGGCCTCACCTTGAATATAATGAAGCCTGTTTTCAGTTATATCAAAAGGAGACTTTGGTAAAACATCGATAACAACAACTTCACCATCTACACTTGATTCTAATAGCTCCGTCACTGCAGATTCTGTTTTCTTTCCCCAACCGATGATAATAATGTGATTTTCATTCACATAATTCAATTTACCTTCCTCCTTTTTTCTCCTGAATATCGAAAATGCATCAACAATTTTACCAATAACGACACCTAACAAACCTATACCTAACAAATACATCAAGACAGCAAACATTTTTCCAGCTAATGAAACCGGAGAGTAATCACCGTATCCAACAGTGGAAAACGTTGTCATGACAAAATAAAAGGAGTTTGCAATACTTTCGAAATTATCAGGTTCTAGCCAATAAACAATAAGAGAGCATAGTGCAACAAAAATTAATGTGAAAAGAATGATCGTAGAGTTCCTCATTTTTATGAGGTTAAGTCCAAACTTGAAAAAAAAGTGCATCTATTTGTCTCCTTCACTTAGAATGTCGGATGTATAATAATATTAACTCTAACATTGTAACATAGGGAAAAAGAAGCGTGTGGTGACTACAGAAATTTCCAAATTTAGTTGCAAAAAAACAATAAAAAGCGAAATGACTTCTTCCATAAAATAAGAAGTCATTTCGCAATTAAGAGTCAAAAGGGTTCCTTAAGAAAAAC
This sequence comes from Salipaludibacillus sp. CF4.18, assembly GCF_051262595.1. Lineage (NCBI taxonomy): Bacteria > Bacillati > Bacillota > Bacilli > Caryophanales > Bacillaceae > Salipaludibacillus > Salipaludibacillus sp. CF4.18. The sequence continues at coordinate 16,748 of NZ_JBIMEV010000015.1, read as the reverse complement.
GGCATAGCCGTCTTTTATTAAATACAGCGTGATCTTTAGCCACACCGAGTAGCACCGACGTAATTTCGTGTAGGTGCTACTCGAAAGGAGAGTGGGTTTCCCTTGATACTTGTGGCGTAAAGATAGCTGCCAATTTTATAAATTCTCTTAAAAAACTATTAAGCAGTAATTTGTTGTTTTTCTTGTTTTTTCTTTTCGACACTTTTAATTTCTAATTGAAGGAAGATAGCAACTACAAAGGCAACTAATATTAACCCTGTAAAAACATAAAATACCGGAATATAACTATCCGTTCTCTCTCTAATTTGTGAGACTAAGACAGGTCCTAAAATCCCTCCTAAAGACCAAGTCGTTAAAAGAAAACCATGAATGGCACCCAGTTGTTTTGTCCCAAATAAATCACCAATGAAAGCTGGAAGATTTGAAAATCCACCTCCGTAACAGCTGACAACTACTAATATCAGTGCTTGAAACACTAATACGCTTGTGATATTTGGAAGCGTGATGAATGTAATTAGTTGGAGGATAAAGAAAATGATGAATACAGTTGGTCTTCCAATGTAGTCTGAAATAGCAGCCCACGCAAGTCTACCGCCACCATTAAAAATCCCCATAATTCCTACTAACGTTGCAGCAGCTGCCGCAGTTAATCCAACAACTTCCTGCGCCATAGGAGAAGCGACTGAAATCATCATAATTCCTGCAGTCGTGTTAATGAGCATCATTGTCCACAGCATCCAAAAACGTCTTGTTTTCACTGCTTGTTTTGCAGTTAATTCTGACAAGTCTTTCTTAACAACTTTTTTACCAGAAGCAATGTCTTTTTTCATCCCGTCCGGCATCCAATCCTTAGGAGGTGGAGCAATATAGGAGGCTCCTAATAAAATAAGAACAAAATAACTCGCACCTAAAATATAAAATGTGTTTGTAATTCCCACAGAACCCATCAGGCTAGCTGCCACTGGTGCAGTGATAAGTGCTCCTGCACCAAAACCCATGACTGCCATTCCTGTAGCTAACCCTCTTCGGTCAGGAAACCATTTAACGAGAGTGGAAACCGGCGCGATATAGCCTATCCCGAGCCCTAGTCCACTTGCTAAACCGTATGTTAAGAGAAAAAGAAGAAGCGAATCAATCTGAGTGGCAAAACCTGCTCCTGCCTGTCCCAGACCAAACAGAATTGCGGCCAGTATAGCAGATTTTCTTGGACCGTTTTTTTCAACAAAACTGCCAAAGAAAGCAGCTGACAATCCACCGAGTGCCATCATGATTGTAAACGCATACGTAATTTCCGTTGTCGACCACCCCATCGCATCGTTGATTGGATTTGTATAAACACTGTAGGCATATGCTGCCCCAATGGAAAGGTGAATAGCAATTGCAGATAAGGCAATGAGCCACCTGTTTTTTGTTGTTTTCATATCTATTCCTCCTTCGATTCTATCGAGCTTTGGCATCCTTTTTTAAGTACAGATCACCTTGTTCAATTAACGGTGAATTCCCAACCTACTAATCACTCTTTATAAGAAGGTAGTTATTTCAGGGCGGATCTTTCCGCGGAAAATGTTTTTTTCCGCTGGAACCGCCGCCTTTTGTTACTTTAATCTTCTTTCCTAAACAACAAAATATGCTGAAACAGTCAAAACGAAGTTATTTAAGATTCCATTGTAGATAAATCACCTGTTGGAAGGTCGAGGTCCCATGCCTTTAACACTCTTCTCATGATTTTTCCACTTCTGGTTTTCGGTAAAGAGTCTCTAAATTCAAATTCTCTTGGCGCCACGTGTGCAGACAAGCCTTTTTTAACGAAGTTACGAATCTCTTCTTGAAGTTCATCACTAAGTTCATATCCATCTCTTAATGAAATAAAGGCTTTAATAATTTCCCCACGAACAGGATCCGGTTTACCGATTACCCCAGCCTCTGCTACAGCAGGGTGTTCAAGTAGTTTACTTTCTACCTCAAATGGACCGACACGTTCTCCAGCCGTCATGATGACATCATCAACCCGCCCTTGGAACCAAAAGTATCCTTCTTCATCCATGTAAGCCGAGTCTCCTGATACATACCAATCACCAGCAAGGAAATACGAGTCAAACTTTTCCTGGCGATTCCAAATGGCTTTCATCATCGATGGCCACCCTTTTTTGATCGCTAGATTTCCCATGCTGTTTGGAGGAAGCACATTCCCTTCGTCATCGACTATCGCCGCTTCGACCCCCGGAATTGGTTTTCCCATTGATCCGGGTTTAATATCCATCGACGGATAATTACAGATAAGTTGAGCTCCAGTTTCTGTCATCCACCATGTGTCGTGGATTCTCAAGTTCATCACTTTCATCCCCCATCTAATCACTTCTGGGTTTAATGGCTCTCCGACACTTAACACATGCCTTAAAGAAGAAAGATTGTGTTTCTCAATAATTTCTTCTCCAGCACCCATTAACATACGAAAAGCTGTCGGGGCACTATACCATACCGTGACTTGATATTTTTCCAAAGTTTGATACCAGTCATCGGGACTAAATCGGCCTCCACGAATCACATTTGAAACTCCGGCTAACCATGGTGCAAATATGCCGTAAGATGTCCCTGTCACCCATCCTGGATCTGCGGTACACCAGTAGACATCATCATCTTTTAGATCAAGCACCCATTTTGCAGTTTGGTATTGTTGGATCATGACATTATGAACGTGTAAAACTCCTTTAGGCTTTCCAGTTGAACCAGATGTATAATGTAAAATCATTCCGTCTTCGCGATCCACCCATTCCACCTTCAACGAGCTACTCGCTTGTTCAAAACGATGATAATAATCAATCGTCTGTTCATCTTCTTTTACGCCATTTCCTACGAGAACAATCTTCTCAAGTTCGGGAAGTTCATCAACCGGAACACGTCCAATCAATTCAGGAGTTGTGACAAGAACTTTTGCACCACTATCTTCCAAACGATCCTTTACAGCACCCTCCATAAAAGCTTCAAATAGTGGTCCGGCAATTGCACCTAGTTTAATCGTTCCTAATAAGATGAAATAGAGTTCAGGAGATCGGGGCATAAAAATGAATACACGGTCTCCCTTTGTTACACCAACGCTTTTCAAGACATTTCCTGCTTTATTAGAGGAATCCCTCATGTCTTTAAATGTATAATTGTCTTCTCTATTTTGGTCAGAATAATATAATGCTATTTTACTTCCTTTTTCCGAATTCGCGTGACGATCTATCGCTTCGTGAGCCATGTTAACAAGACCGGTTTTATGCCAAGAAAAGTTTTTTTCCACTTGCGACCATTCATGGGAATTGACTTTCTCCTCATAGTTTTTTAAATTGTGATTGGCATTTTGTGAAGAGATTGTTTGTGATAACATGTTTAATAGCCTCCTTGATAAATTGTCCCTTATTAACTACTTATTGTAGGACTCTTTTAATCTTACATCTTGTTTCAGAACCTGCTGTTTCTACCTATTGAATCTTTTTTCAAAGACTCTATTCATTATTGATTTAACAAATTTTTTTTAACAGGTTCCAAATTAAAGCGCTTTCATTTTAAGTTATAAAAAAATTTGTTGCTATGAAGAAACAGTGATTCCTTTCCTTTACACTGTTTACAAGTGGAATATATTGTTTATTGTATAATAGAAGAGTTCTTTTTACGTCGTAAATTGACAGAACATAATATTTCTGGATAGAATGAAAATAATCATGATTAATCGAAAGATTCGGAAAAGTATATCAAAGAAGAAGGAGTGAAAATTTTGCAGAGTAATGTCGTTCAACAATTTTCTTCGTTCATTGAAGATTGGGTTCCTGAAGAAGCCTCTATTGCAATTGCGAGTGGAGATAAGTACATCACTTACATTCCTGGAAGGCATGATATTCATATTAGTCAAGGACAACTGATTCCTTCTGGAAGTATTACTGAACGTGTTTATATGCAAAAAAGCAGAGTAGAATCTTTGGTTGATAAGTCAGTGTTTGGTACCTCTTATTATGGAGTTGGTTATCCACTTGAAGATGCAGATTCCGGTTTAAGTGGCGCTTTAACCGTCATTTTGCCACCAGAATATTCTATTGCCATTCAAAAACCGCTTTCTTTTATCGTTGGTAAAAGTGACGAGCTTTGGATCCCAATAGCTGTGGAACGGATTATTTATATAGAAAGTAACCAAAAGAAAACAATCATCTATACAGACGATGATTGCTTCACTTCAAAATACCCTCTTAAAACATTAGAATTAAGATTATCAGACTCTTTTATTCGTATTCATCGATCCTATATCGTAAACATCGCTTATATAAAACAGTTTTCTCGTGATATAGCGTCTAATTTAGAGGTTACATTAAAAGAACCAAGAGGTGCTAGCCTTCCAATTAGCCAAAGTTATGTTCAAAGTGTGAGGGGGATTTTAGGTTTTTAGTTATCGGATTTAGAGAAATAACTCATTGATTTTGAAAGCCCATCATGTCATAGTAAAATGATGGGTTTTTAAACAACTTTATCCATTGAATGAACATGGTGCAATCACCTCAATACGTTATTTTAATGGAAGGAGCTTGAAAGAAAGTGAAATTAGTTTATATCACACTTACTGTTATTGCAGTTGCTGCAGGAATCCTTACATACGTTTTTCTAAATACAGAAAAAGTTATAGAAAAAATTGTGGAGTCTCCTGATGAAGCAGAAACCATGAATAATGATAACGATGAAATTGCTGAGGATGTTGAAGTTATTGTCGGAAATATTCCATCTTCTGAGGAGGTAGCAGAAGAATTTGCAGACGATATGCCAGAGAATAAAGTGAAAAAAGCTATGCATCATATGAGCCATCAAAAGATAACTGCAGACCGAAAATGGGGAAAGATATTTATTACAGAAGGACGTATTAAGCGATTAATAGATGTAGTTGAAGCAAATGAGTATGAGAATAAGACTATTTATCTTAGTATTCTTGAAAGGTGGGAAAGTGGTGACTTTTCTCGTGCTGACGAAGACCACAACACAATCTGGAAATTACAAGGCGGAACAATCGGCCGAGCAACTGGTTTAATGACTGAGGAAGAAGAAAACAGGTATATAAAAGAGCATTTTGAGTAATCTATAACGCCTTAATATTCTGTTAAAACGTCCAAGAGACTAAAGTCTCTTGGACGTTTTTCGTGAAAATGAACCTTCGCTTTTAACACAAACGTTATTACTGCATTGGATTAACGCCGTTGGTAGGTGGAGTTCCATGAATGTAGTTTGGTGGTAGTTTTAGCGAAGGTACTTGACCATTTGCTCCTGGATTTTGTACATAGTTAAACGTTCCAACTCCATCTAGCGCTTTACCATTTGCCCAGCGCCCAGTACTGCTTTCTTCGCCTTCTGAAAAATTCATGAAAGAATAAGCAACTTCCTGCTTTTCAAATTCAGGATTAAAGGTACTGGGTACAACTGCACCTTGTGATTTTTCGAGCTCTTCTATTGCTGCCATCCACTGGTTTTGATGCATCTTATCCCGTGCAATTAAGAAGGAAAGCATATCTCTTACTCCCGGATCTGTCGTCATTTCATAGAGACGAACTACTTGGAGCCGCCCTTGTGACTCTGCATTCAGATTCGCCCTGAAATCTGCTAATAAATTTCCACTCGCAATGGTGTAACGTGCATTCCACGGATACCCGGAAGCATCATTCGGCTGTGCACCGAGTCCATTTACAATTGCGTGCTGAGGTTTCATCCCACCAAGAACTGCTTCAACCGCTGGATCTTTTACTCCTTGCTCTTGATCATGAGCCGGCGCCCCATCCAAAAGTTGTGCAATCATCGTGGCAATCATTTCGACGTGAGCGATTTCTTCCGTGCCAACGACTGAATACATCGTAGGAACGAGCATTACTTCCGAGTATGCTTCGAGTGGTCTCGACGGATGTCGCTTCAGAGTGTTGTTGGCAGAGAAAGAAAAATGGTTTGCCCGAGTTATCATGAACAAAACTAGCTTCTTACTCCTAAATTCGTAGGTTTGTTTGGTAAGAATATTTCCTGATGTAAAACAAAACTAAAAAGAAAATAAGAACTGTATAAATCTAAAATAGACGTTTCTTAATTACGATGTAATTAAGAAACGTCTTGATTTATAAGCTAAAAACCTATTATTTATTCATTAACTCTCCGTGTGTATCAGTCAGATTTAACATTTCTTTTCATAGCATCCGCGACAAATTCCACGTTTGTTCCAACGATCACTTGATAATTCTTTTCACTAATCTTCATCGTACCTTTAGCACCATTTGCTTTCAGAGACTTTTCATTAATTATCCCTGTATCTTCAACTGTTAAACGAAGGCGAGTTGCACAGTTGTCAATGTGAGAAATATTTTCTTTTCCACCTAAGGCGCGGATAAACTGATTTGCCATATCTTCGTATTTATCCCCAGTGCCCTTAATTGGCACAGTAGTTTCTTCGTATTCTTCTTCATCTTCATCTTCACGACCAGGAGTTTTAAGATTTAGGACTTTGATTAAGCCGACAAATACAAAGAAGTAAATTAAACCGTATAGAATTCCTATCCCAAATAATAACCATGGACGCTGTGCAATACCTAAATTCAAGAAAAAGTCAATTGCCCCTGCTGAAAAACCAAACCCATGATGAATATCCAATAGGTATACAACAACAAATGAACTTCCTGTGAGTACTGCGTGAATAACATATAGTAAAGGTGATAAAAACATAAACATAAATTCAATTGGTTCCGTAATACCTGTTAAAAATGCAGTAAACGCAACACCACCAATAAGTCCAGTCACAGCTTTTCGACGATGCTTTTTCGCTGTAACAATCATCGCTAAACCAGCAGCCGGGAGACCGAACATCATTACTGGAAAGAAACCTGCCATGAATATCCCTGCGGAAGGGTCTTTCGCAAAGAAACGGGATAGATCCCCCCTTACAACATCTCCTGCAGCATTAGTAAACTCCCCAAACTCAAACCATACAAGTGTGTTTAATACATGGTGAAGTCCAAGTGGGATTAACAAACGATTTAAGAAACCAAATGCACCAACTCCAACTGCTCCTGCACTGATCATCCACTGACCAATTGCATTAATACCTTCCTGAATAGGAGGCCATACGAAACCAAATATTCCAGCAAGTAGAACCATTGTAGTAGCGGTTATAATAGGAACGAACCGACGTCCCCCAAAGAAACCTAACCACTCTGGTAATTTAATATTATGAAAGCGGTTGTATAAAAGACCAGCAATAACACCGGTTATAATGCCACCTAACACTCCCATATCAATACTTTCATTAATTGCTTCAATACCATTTGTTAATACCAAGTAACCAATTGCACCTGCTAAACCAGCTGCTCCATTACCATCCTTCGAAATTCCAATCGCAACACCAATAGCAAATAATAATGCTAAGTTCGCAAAAATTGCATCCCCTGAATTTGCGATAAATGGGACATCAAACATATCCGGTTGTCCCAAACGCAGCAGGAGAGCCGCTGCAGGTAAAACTGCAATTGGTAACATTAAAGATTTACCAATTTTCTGTAAAAAACTCATCATCACTTTTCCACTCCTTTAGATTAATAATGAAATAATTACTACTAAATATAAATAAATAAACTAACAATATAACTAATATAAATCTTAGCACGGTATGTTATAGTTGTCTATACCTTTAACTATTTATTCTTAATAATATAGTATACATACATTATTAAGCCTTTTCATTTTGATAATCCCCTCTCGATTATCATATATGTATAGACAACTATATTTATAGGTGATATTATAAAAGTCTTATAAGTGTAATATCAAATGATGGCAAGTGTGTAAAACATTTTTAAAATTAGTATCTGAGTACTATTTTTTTCTATTCATTTTTTGATGGAGTTTTGCTTTTTATGAGGAAGTATATTTAATAGAGGTGTACTTTAGTCAATGATGGTAAATACAAATACATGCTGAAGTCTTTCATTTCGTAAAGGAGCTATGAAAATTGAAATTAATAACCGTTAAAAATTATACCGATATGAGTAAAACTGCCGCTGATATTATTGTTGAACATATTCATAAACATCCACAACTAGTACTTGGATTAGCAACTGGTAGTACCCCGATTGAAACCTATAAGTGTCTCATTGAAGATCACAAGCAAAATCAAACTTCTTATCAAGAGGTATCGACGTTTAATTTAGACGAATACATCGGTTTAGACCCCCTCAATCAAAACAGCTATCATTACTATATGAAGTCTAATTTTTTTAATTACATTAATATTCCCGAACAGAAAACTCATATTCCTAATGGAGAAGCAATAGATGTTGAAAAAGAGTGTGAAGATTACGAACAACAAATTGCAAATCATGATGGAATTGATTTACAATTACTAGGTTTAGGGAGTAATGGACATATTGGGTTCAATGAACCTGGCACCTCTTTTAAAACCGCAACACATGTTGTCAATTTAACTAATGATACCCGTCAAGCAAATGCTAGATTTTTCGACAATATGGAAATAGTGCCCAAAAAAGCAATCACAATGGGAATCGACACGATAATGAAGAGTAAAGAAATACTTCTTTTAGTATCTGGAGAAAATAAAAGTAAAGCTTTGGCAAGATTACTTCATGGTCAAATTGATCCAACTTTTCCTGCTTCTGTTCTTAATCAACATTCCCAAGTTACAATTATTTCAGATTATGATGCACTACAGAATACTGTTGTACCTTCATCAATTCTGCTATAAAATTACTAGGAAAGACCAAAAATTGGTTTTCAATTACCGGAAGGGTGACCTGATGTGATAAATAAAAATTCCCCTATACCTATATATCATCAACTGGAAGAATATATCAAGCAGTTGATTGACAGTGGGCAACTAGTCCCTGGTGATATTCTTCCTTCTGAACGAGAATATTCCGACAAATATGGAATTAGCAGAATGACTATTAGACAAGCAATAATAAACCTTGTAAACGAACGATACCTTTATCGTGTTAAAGGCAAAGGAACTTTCGTTATGGAAAAAAAATTCGAACAAGATTTACAAGGTTTAACTAGCTTTACTGAAGATATGAAAGCTAGAGGAATGAAGGCAAGTAGTAAATTAATTAAATTTAAAATTATTCCAGCTCATCTTAAACTTGCTAAATCATTAGATATCCAAGAACATGATCCAGTCTATGAGATAGTAAGGATTCGTTTAGCAGAAGAAATTCCCATGGCTCTAGAGCGAACCTATATCTCTGCTAATTTAGTGCAAGGATTAACTGAAGAAATTGTTCAGAATTCATTGTATAAATATATTGAGGATACCCTTCATATGAAGATTGCTAGTGGAACACAAATAATTGAAGCTGCCATTGCAAATGAACAAGAAGTTAAGTATCTTGACATTTCTGACCAGTCACCTATCATGCTTATGGAGCGAAGTTCGAAGCTAGATGATCAAACCATATTTGAAGTTGTCAAATCATCTTATCGTGCGGACAGATACAAATTCATGATTGATCTAAAAAGATTTTAGCCCTTGAGATTGGGAGTGTGTAAAGAATGAATGATCTTAATGTAACAGAATCAGTGAATGTAAATAGCTTAACAATTGATGAAATGGGATCAATGAATATCGTTACTCTTATGTTAGAGGAAGACCGAGCCATTCATCAAGGCATCAAACAAGCTTTACCGAATGTCGCTAAGGCTGTGGATTTGATTGTTGAACAGTGGAAACTTGGTGGACGAGTAATTGTAGTGGGGGCTGGTACAAGTGGAAGGCTAGGTGTACTTGATGCAGTCGAATTAGGTCCAACCTTTTCCATTGAAGATAATCGATGGATTGGCTTAATTGCTGGTGGTAAAGAAGCGATGTGGAGTCCGCTTGAACAACACGAGGACGAAATAGCAATTATAGAAAATGAACTGAGAAACCATTCTTTAAATAAAAAAGATGTTGTTATTGGGGTAAGTGCAAGTGGTTCAACACCTTATTCCGTTTCAGCTATCAAGTATGCTAAAAAACTAGGGGCCAAAGCAGTCTCAATAAGCTGTAATCATAATACTATTTCTTCACAATTAAGTGATTGCGGGATTGAAGTTATTGCCGGACCCGAAGTCATCAGAGGTTCTACTAGATTAAAAGCAGGAACGGCACAGAAAATTATTTTAAACATGATATCAACTGCAACGATGATTCAGCTAGGTAAGGTCTACCAAAACCAAATGGTCGATATGCAACTAATAAACAAGAAACTAGTAAAGCGAGCAGAACAAACCTTAATGGATTTAGTAAACATATCAGAAAATGAAGCAAAAGATTTAATGACTAAAAGCAATCATGATCTAAAGGCCGCTATTTTTATAAATATTACCCAAACAGAACTCCCGCTAGCTAAGAACTATCTAGAGAGAGAAAAGGGACATTTAAAAAATGCAATTTCTAGTTACTTTAAAGAAAATAGTTAGAAGTTTGTCTCCAAGAGTTTAACTTTGGAGATCTTTACTTCCCTTACTCTCCAAACACTTTTCAATCCAATTATCGACAATGGCTGGACAAGATGCAAAATGGATATGAGTATACCCGGCTATTAAATTGTATGTGACATAGCCTTCTTTATTTAGTCCTCGCATCCCTTTTGTTTCAAAAGCATATGGAAGAGATTCCTCATCTGTATGAAAGGAAGAATAATGAAATTCATGCCCTCTCGCGGTTTCGTCTCCAAGTATAAAATTGTTATTCTGTCCAGTGACCTCTCTGTAACCTAATGCCGCTAATTTTGATTGCATTTGGATATTACCCGGGATTACGCCAACCATTTGATGTTTTGTCTCCCCGGAGGTTTCAATAGAATCTGTTAAATACATAAATCCCCCGCACTCGGCCAGTGTAGGTAATCCGTTTTCAATCGCATCCTTTAAAGAACGTTTTACTTTCATATTACTAGCAAGCTTGCCTGCGAATTCTTCAGGAAAACCGCCACCAATGTAGAGCCCGTCCACTCCCTCTGGTACTATATCATCCGCTAAAGGAGAAAAATAAACAATTTCCGCACCTTTAGCCTCGAGGATTTCTATATTTTCAGGATAATAAAAATTAAATGCAGCGTCTTTTGCTACGGCAATTTTGACTAATTTCTCTTTTTCCCTTCCAAAAAGGGAAGACTTATTTTTCACCGTAATTGGTTCAACAACAGATAGCTCAAGAAGTTTATCTATGTCTATCGTTTCAAGAATCAACTCTCCTAACCTATCAAAAAAGGAATCCAGATCACCTCGTTCAATTGATGGTATCAACCCTAGGTGCCGCTCAGGAATTTCAATATCCAATTCACGTTTTAAATAGCCGATTACAGGAATATCACATTCCTGTTCGATTGCTTTTTTTACTAGCTGAAAGTGTCCTTCGCTACCCACTTTATTTGCAATAACGCCAACTATATGTGGCCCCTCTGCAAATACTTGAAACCCTTTGACAATGGCAGCTGCACTTCTAGCCATGCTTGAACAATTTACAACGAGTAATACAGGACTTTTCGTTATCATGCTAATATCAGCAGTACTTCCTTCATTTGTTTCCGGACTCTTTCCATCAAAAAAACCCATGACTCCTTCCATAATCGAAATATCTGCTCCTTCTGCACCATGGGTGAAAATATCTAAAAGCGTATCTTTCGAAAACATCCAACTATCTAAATTACGGGACGATCGGTTGGTGACAGCTGTATGGTAAGACGGATCAATAAAATCAGGTCCGCACTTAAATCCTTGTACCGTTAGACCACGTTTTTTTAATGCTGACATTAAACCAATTGTCATGGTTGTTTTCCCGACTCCACTTCCCGTACCTGCAATCACGATTCGTCGTTCTGTCAATCAAATCTCCACCTTTCCAAAATTCTTTATTACCTCGTTCTCTGGCGAAATGGCAGACCAAACCTTATCCTATTAAAAATCGTGCTCCCCAACATATCTTCGTATTTCTCTCTTAAGCTAATGACTACTCTCAGTTCTTGCACATAAAGTTCAGTTCATATATTACAGGTAAACTTAGCCATCGTCTATCTCGTATTCAGTTTACAACCTTGAATCTTATACGTCTTCTTATCGTATATGGAGTACGTATATGAGTAATCTTCCGATATATAAAGCCCCATTTAGCTCCTCCAGCCCCTGATTATGCAACCCTCTTTATCTAATTTCTCCCCTTCTCACATGAACATTCTATGCATTTTTTTCTTACTTTAACAAAGAATACAAAAGAATAGGAGGTACCTAAAATGATAAAAAAATTTCAAATTGCAAAAAGAATTCAATCGTTAAAATCTTCATCTAAAAAAGAGAATCAAAAAGAGCAGAACAATGCTCAGTTCGTTGATAAAAAAGTAGAAATAAATTCACGTGAATTGCACCGAATCTTTAAAAAAAGTGTAGATGTAAAGTATAGGAATTTAGAGATTTACAATCAAACCCCTGTCAAAGTATTTATCAGTTTTATCGATGGGTTAGTTAATGAAGATTATATTAATTTACATATTATGAAACCATTAATGGAGCCTGGTTTTTTCAAAGAGACTGAAAACATGATATCAACCGACTTTTTTACAAATGTAAAAAAAAGGATCTTAAGCACCTCAAACATGAAAGAGGTTGATACAATTGATGATGTAATCGATGGTGTCTTATCAGGAGAAACTGTTATTTTTATCGATGGCTATAAGTCGGCTTTTCTTGTAAGTACGCAAGGGTTTGAGTCAAGAAGTGTAGAAGAACCTCAAACGGAAGCAAATATAAGAGGGCCACGAGAAGGATTTAATGAAGTATTGAAAGTAAATACCACCTTAATCCGTAGAATAATTAAAAATTCAAACTTAGTTTTTGAGGACATTAAAATTGGAAAACAGACAAAAACAAACATTCGCATTAGTTACATAGAAGGTATTGCGAATTCTGAAGTTGTAGAAGAAGTGAAAAACCGTTTAAAACGAATCGACACAGATACAATATTGGAATCGGGATATATTGAACAATTTATTGAAGATCATCCTTTTTCACCATTCCCTACCATCGGGAATAGTGAAAAGCCTGATAAGGTTTCAGCAAAAATATTAGAGGGCAGGGTTGCGATTTTTTGTGAAGGGAGTCCGTTTGTATTAACGGTGCCACAATTATTAATTGAAACGTTTCAAGTTCCAGAAGACTATTATTCAAGACCCTATTTAGCCTCAATTTTGAGGTTATTAAGATTATTAGCTCTTTTTTTAACAGTTTATACACCAGCAATTTATGTTTCCATTGCAACATACCACCATGAAATGGTCCCTGCGCAACTGCTTACAACAATGGTAGCATCAGCTGAAAAAGTTCCCTTCCCTATATTTTTAGAAGCTATGATAATGATTATTACTTTTCAATTACTTAGTGAAGCAGGTGTTCGAATGCCACGTCCAATTGGTTCTGCTATTAGTATTGTAGGGGCGTTAGTCATTGGAGAGGCTGCTGTGACTGCTGGATTAGTAAGTGCACCTATGGTCATCGTAGTCGCCCTTACTGCAATCACGGGGTTCGTTGTACCCGCTTTAAATGACTCCATCATTTTATCTAGGTTTTTTCTCCTTTTCCTGTCCGCAGCTCTAGGGTTTTATGGAATGTTAATAGGGACGTTTATTTTGGTAACACACTTATGTTCCTTACGTTCTTTTGGTACACCTTATTTAACTCCAGTGGGACCAATTTTCCTAAACGAATTGAAGGATTCCATTATCCGTATGCCATTATGGCTTCTTCGATCAAGACCTCAGTCGATTAATTGGGAAAAATCCGAAAGGCAAGGTTCAGAAAATAAACCGAAACATCCTAAAACATAGGGAAGGAGAGGAACAAACGTTGAAAATATTTTTGTGCTTTATTTCCCTTTTTTTATTAACCGGATGCTGGGATAGAAATGAATTAACTGACGTTGGAATTGTTGTGGGAATGGCTATCGATAAGGATCCCGATACGGGCGATTTTATATTAACTTCACAGTATCTAAGACCAGCAGCGGAAAGTACACAAACTCCTACCCCTGATCGACCATATTTAATGGTTTCGACTACGGGAAAAACAATCTCTGAAGTAATGCGAAAAGCAAATCAAACCATAGATCGTAGAAGTTTTTTCGCCCATAATAAGGTGATTATTATAAGCGAAGATGCAGCAAGAGAAGGATTGATTCAAATTATTGACACGTTTCAACGAGGCAAAGAAGTTCGAGGATATGTTTGGTTTTCAATTGCAAAAGATATAGGTGCTAAAGAACTCCTTGAAATAAAAGCAAATAATATCGCACGCGTACCTGCTAATTTTTTAAACGATCTTTTTGATAATACGGAGCATAATGCCACTGCCATTAATCTTCTTACTTATTATAAAAAAACACTGGGCGCAGGAATAAATCCGGTAGTAAGTGTTCTGACTCGTGAAGAGACAGACATAGAACCTTTTGAACTTTTAAAACTCTCAGGAAGTGCTGTTTTTAAAGAAGATAAGTTAGTTGGATTTCTAGATGAAAGCGAAACAAGAGGATATAACTGGATAACAGAAGAAGGCCCACCTAGTAATAGAGGTGCCATTTATCTTCCTTCTTTATTACAAGAGGATAAGTTTGTGACCATTCTATTGAAAGAAATCAATTCTAAAATCATACCAAAGGTTGAAAATGGAGATCAAATTTCCTTCACCATTGAGGTTGACCAGAAAGCAAGCCTGATTGGACAAGAAGCTACTGTTGAACTTAAAAACCGAAAACAAATCACTCAATATTTAAATCAAATACAAGGGGAGGGTGAAAAAGAAATTGAAAAAGAAATTAAGAAGGCAATAGGTAAAGCACAGCAAGACTTCCAATCAGATATTTTCGGCTTTGGAGAGGCTTTAAATAAAGAATATCCAAAGGTTTGGAATAAAGAAAAGGACAATTGGGCTGAAACATTTGCTGAAGTACCATATACTGTAAATGTTCATTTAAATATAAGAAGTTCCGGATTAATACAAGGGCCGTTTAAACCCCAGGAATAAGGAAGAAAAATGTCCACTGCTAGTTTCCTTGGTAGTGGACTCTGGCTTTTTAATTGTCATTATTGTTTGGTAATTGAATTTATTTCTAAGATATCTTAACTTTTAAATAGTAACGCCAACACATGGTAGAAAATAATCAATAATAGAACTAGGGTATAAAAGCTTCCCCCAATTATAATGATTGTAAACAATGGGTCTGCTTTAAATATTGTTAAATCAATTTGCATCATTATTCCCCTTTCGAGAGGAAGATTTTCTTTTTATAAACATAATTATTAGTAATAAAACAGGAATAAATCCAAATAATAGAATACTATAAATTCCATTCTCTATCCCTTTCCATCTTTGGTCATCAAATCCAGAGAAACGATACACTGTCAATAGTGGTAAAAGAAGCCCGAAAATGGAGATTGACCACTTGGGGTTGCTACCATTAAACACCCAGGTCATCGCTAAATTGAAACCCAAAAAATGTAAAGATGTTTTATAAATCCCTCCAATAAACATAATAAATACACCAATACTATCTAAGTTTGTAATAATTTCAGCGATATTTATTGATAATAATGTTTCTAATAAAGGGATTTCTGTATTTGCAGTTAGCTCTGGACCTAAAACACCAATCATTACAACCACAGATGAGATTAGCAATAATGTTGAAAGACTTACAGCTAAAAAAGTCATTTTACGTATGGATTTTTGGTCTTTTACATAGTGCCAAAACATAATAAATACAACCGTTTCAGCAAATGGGAATGCAATAACTGTAGGTAATTCTCCTAACACAGGTTTCAGCCCTTCCCCTAAAACGGGTCGTAAACTATCAATTTCAAATGGCCCTAAATTCACAAAAGTAGTAATTATCAAAAAAAGTATAAAATACGGGAATAATATTTCCAATGTTCGCATCAAAACTTCAAAACCTAAAATAAGAACGTAAATGATTACAATAGTAAATAAATACAAAATCACTAAAAGTGGCGTTCTTGGTAATGCAGTCATATTGATCAGCATACCAAATTCATAAAAATTGTGTGTTGTCTGACTTAAGAAATATAAACCGAAAAGAAGGAGCAAGGGTTTGGCAAGTTTTTTTCCCACAGTATTATTAAGGATTTCAGAAAAATTTTGATTAGGATAGTACTTAGGAAATTGAGTGAAAACCAATAGTAGAGGTAAACATATAACAAAGGCCATTAAGATAACAATCCATGCATCCTGTTTTGCTCCTATCCCTAAGGCAAAGAGGGTTGTGCTACCAACCTGAAACACCATAATAGAAGAAAATAACTGAATGTTTGAGATACGCTTCATTTAAGATAACTCCTTTGAATTGGTAAAGGAACACTGGCAAGTATGTCAATATCAATCCTTTATTTGAAGATATATATTAGCCTCAATATAAAATGTTTCACCTGATAACATTTTAGCCCTAAATGTACATGCGTATAACAGAATTGAGAATAAGAATAAAATATAACAACGGAAGCAAAAAAAATTGAAATTTTATGCTAGAAAAGGTACTTCAAGTTCAAATCAAAAATAAACTATGACACTCTGCTCGATAGAACAAGTAACTGAGTTGTTGATAATACTATCTATGGGGTGCCAAGAAGTCTTCCTCCCCATGTCCCAAGCTATACCTTATTGAACATTTATATGAATTTCAAAAAATAGTAGGATACATGACAAAT